>DATKNJ010000321.1:0-9395 GCA_035541395.1 Anaerolineales bacterium | reverse complement strand
ATCGGTGTGGCGCAGTGGTAGACGAACAATCCGGGAGTCAATGCTTTGAATGTAAAGGATGTTTCCTGTCCCGGCGCGGTGGTGGTAAATACTGCGCCTCCGCCCGGACCAGTCACTGCGTGGAAATCAACAGAGTGACTCATCGTGCTATCAGGCGAGTTCTTCAAATGCACTTCGACCGTGTCGCCGACGCGCACGCGGAAGAATGGGCCGGGCACTTTGCCGTTGAAAGTCCAATAACGATAAGTGGTGCCATTATCCAATTGGCCGACCAACTCAACCGCTTCGAGGTCGATGCGAACGGTGGTGGGGCCGCGGTCACCGATCGGGCCGGGCAGGTCAGTCGGGTCGCGCACAATGTCCGCACCGGTGGCCGGTTGACCGGCTGCGGCGGGAGCGCTGTTGGTCATATCCATACCGGGCATCGAAGTCGTATCCGTTGAAGAAGCAGTTGTGGGAAGAGGCAGATTCGGCGCGCTGGCGGCAGAGCCGGAAACTTCAAAGTTGCCTTCCATGCCTGCTTGTCGATGCCCTGGAATGGTGCAGAAATATTTGAACGAACCTGGCTTATCAATAGAGAAGGTCACAGTCACCGACTTCTTTTGCGAGGATACGTGATCGGAAACCACGTTGAAATCGGGGAAGGAAATGTCGTGTTCCATGCCATCGCTGCTGGTGAGCGTGACATTTACAGTATCACCGACATTGGCTTTCAAGGTTGGGTTGACCATGCCATCAATGTCGCCGCCCTGGCCGATGAACACCAATTTTCCGTCTTGCATACCGGTGGTCAGTGAATATGAAATAGCCTGGGGCTTTTCACTTGTAGCGCCACTGCAAGCGGAGAGAGCCATTGCCAGCAGCGCCACGATGGAAAATAATTTGAAGAGAGATTTCATTCTTGCTCCTGATGAAGAAAGATGGACGGAGAATTTCCCTGTAATTCCCCGAGAAATGACTCCAAGCGCAATCCATAGGTCTGAGCCACGGCTTCGAGTGCGCAAAACCGGTCGAAATAACATCCGACACACGCGGTTTTGTTTCGGAGGAACACCTCAACAGCCTCAGGCTTTGCCGTTAGCACTTCCTTGACAGTTATTTGCGGGGAAACCAGATTCGTCTCCATTGTGGCTAAAGAATATCCACTTTCCCTGCTTTCGTCTTTGCGCTGGCGCAAACAAAAAGGACGGGCTAACCGTCCTTTTTGTTAAGTCCTTCGGCGATTTGCACCAGATCGTGCGGCTTCAGGATGCGGACTTTTTCGCGTCCGGTCTCGACGATGGCCTGCTTCTCCCAATCGGAAAGCACGCGACTGACGGTAAACAGCGTAGTGCCAGAAATTTCCGCCAATTGCTGGCGCGTAAACGTGAGTTCGACCGCGTTCCCTTCCACGCGTACGCCCATGGTTGCCACCAAGCGGAGCAGGGCGCGGGCGATGCGTTGTTCCACTTTTTCGGTGGCAAGCTCGCGATAGCGCGCTTGCATCTCCTGGATGTAACCGGTCATCAGTTGCATCAAGCCGAAGGAAAGTTGCGGACGCGTCTGCATCATTTCGTGCAGGAAACTACTTTCGATGGCAAGCGCCGTACTGGACTCGAGCGCCTGCGCAGTGGCCGGATAAGTAGCTTGTTCCCGCACCGCGCCAAGTGCGCCGAACAATTGCCATTCGTTGATGGTCCGCAAATTGACTTGCTGGCCCGCTTTGCTGGTCTGCATCAGTTTGGCGCGCCCCGAGATCAGAATATATAGATAAGTAGCAGGATCGCCCTGAAAAAAGAAAAACTCGCCTTCCTCAATAGATCGTTCAATCGCGCGTTGGACCAACAACTTTAGATCATCGTCTGTGGCCTTCTCAAAAACATGGACGCGGCGTAAATCAATCGGATTGACGGGCATAAGACAATTCTACTCTGAGAAGGAAGATTTTCTTCAGGTTCAAAAGATGACATTCTTCATTGCTTCTTTCTTGACCTGTAAATTGGACGCGGGTATCATCGGAATACCCATCCCCCCTGGGGGGGGTAAGATGCCGAGCGTGATCTCCATCAGGACTTAGAGGCAATTATGGAAAACAGTGAAAATACACTTCGCCGCTTGAAAACTGTAGAAGGCCATTTGCGTGGCGTTATCCGCATGGTGGAAGAGGACGCGTATTGCATCGATGTGATCCGCCAAATTCAGGCGGTGGAAGCCGCGTTGAACAAAGTCAGTTCGCAGATTCTGGAGAATCATCTCAACTCCTGTGTCATTACCGCCATTCAGGGCAATGACAAAAAGGAACGCGAGCGCGTCTTGAAAGAGATCACCGAAGTATTCGATATGTCTACCAAAGTGTAAAACGTGGCTGAGAACGAACCCACGAATAAATTCATCCGTTAGGAGCTTCACATGACCACTGTAACTTATTCTGTCCCATCGATTCATTGCGCGCATTGCACCCACACCATCGAAATGGAAGTGGGCGAGATGCAGGGTGTGCAATCTGTGAAGGCAGATATGAACACCAAGAAAGTTCAAATCGCTTTTGATGCACCTGCCAATGAAGACAAGATCAAAGCGTTATTGGCTGAGATCAATTATCCAGTTGAAGGTCTGCTAACCATCTAACCATCCCCTGTGAAAGAGAAATCATGAGCGATACAAAACAATTAACGTTACCCATCACTGGCATGTATTGCGCGAATTGCGTCTCGACCATTGAGCGCAATTTGAAGAAAGTTAATGGTGTGGAAAGCGCTGTGGCGAATCTTTCCTCGGAACGTGCGACCGTGCAATTTGATCCATCGGTCGCAAAGTTGAACGACATGATCGCACGCGTGCAGTGGGCGGGATATAACGTTGCCACCGGTGAAGCCGATTTGCTGATCAAACGCCTCGCTGACGATAACGACGCGCGTCGACTCGAAACTGCGCTGCAAAGCATCGAGGGCGTAATGGAAGCCTCCGTGAGTCTGACCACCGAACGCGCTCGCGTGAAATATGTTCCAACAATTGTGAGCCAGGCTGAGATCAGAGCGGCAGTTTCCAAGTCTGGTTTTGAGGCGGTGGAGTTAGGCGGTCAGGCAGAGGATGTGGAAGCCAAAGCGCGCGAGCACGAGACTAGTGTCCAGCGTCAGTTGCTCATCCTCGGCCTTGTGTTCACTATTCCGTTATTTTTGCTTTCGATGGCGCGCGACTTCAATTTTTTGCCGTTGTCATTTTACTCAATGCCACCCATGCCCGGCATGATGGCAGAGACTTGGCCGTGGTTCGATTGGCTTTTGTTAGCGCTGGCCACACCGGTGCAATTTGTGGTCGGCTGGCAATATTACGTAGGGGCGTTCAAGGCCCTGCGCAGTCGCTCGGCCAACATGGATGTGTTGGTCGCGATGGGTTCATCAGTGGCGTATCTCTATTCGCTCCTGGTGGTCCTCGGTTTGTTCAGCGGCATGGTTTACTTTGAGACTGCCGCGGTGATCATCACGTTGATTCGGCTTGGAAAGTTTTTGGAGGCCCGCGCCAAGGGGCATACTTCCGAAGCGATCAAAAAGCTGATGGGTTTACGCGCTAAAACAGCTCGCGTCGTTCGCGCGGACCTTGAAACTGAAGTGCCCGTGGACGAGGTACGCGTCGGTGATATTGTCCTCGTTAAACCCGGCGAGAAGATTCCGGTGGATGGCGTAGTGATCGATGGTCGTAGTTCGGTGGACGAGTCGATGATCTCCGGTGAGTCGTTGCCTGTGACGAAAAAACCGGGTGATGCAGTCATCGGCGCGACGCTGAACAAAATGGGCTTGCTCAAATTTGAAGCGACCAAGGTCGGCAGAGAAACTGCGCTGGCACAAATTATTAAGTTGGTAGAAGACGCGCAAGGCAGCAAAGCGCCGATTCAAAAACTGGCTGATCAAGTTTCGGCGGTCTTTGTGCCCGGAGTGATTTTGATTGCAGCGATCACTTTTGTCAGTTGGTATTTCCTTACACCGAATATCGGCGATTATCAATTCACGCGTGCCTTGATTCGGATGGTGGCTGTGTTGGTGATCGCTTGTCCGTGTGCGATGGGCTTGGCTACGCCGACGGCTGTGATGGTAGGCAGCGGCAAAGGCGCGGAGCTTGGGATTCTCTTCCGAAATAGTGAAGCGTTGGAACGCGCGGGCAAAGTCAACGTGGTGGTGTTGGATAAGACCGGTACAATCACGAAGGGTCAGCCCGCGGTGACTGATATTGTTGTTCACAAAAATTGGAATGAGAACGATCTGTTGAAATTGGCAGCTTCGGTGGAGAGGGGCAGTGAGCACCCGCTCGGAGAAGCGATCTGGGCGGAAGCTACCAATCGCGGGTTGACTTTAGCGGAACCGGTTGGGTTTCAAGCGGATGCCGGAAATGGCGTGCAGGCTGAGGTCGAGGGAAGAAGCGTCGCGGTTGGCAATCTCCGCATGATGGAATCGCGCGGTTATTCGTTGAACGGATTATCGTCCGAAGTGACGCGTCTGCAATCCGAAGCCAAGACCGCCATGCTGGTTGCGGTGGATGGTAAAGTGGAAAGTGTCATCGCGGTGGCAGATACGATCAAGGATAGTTCGAAAGAAGCAATTGAAGAATTGCATCGCATGGGCTTGAAAGTCGCGATGATTACAGGCGATAACCAGAAGACAGCCGAAGCGATTGCGAAACAAGTCGGCGTGGATGAAGTGCTGGCTGAGATTTTGCCCGAAGGAAAATCTGCCGAAGTGAAGAAGTTGCAGTCGCGCGGGAATGTAGTTGCAATGGTCGGCGATGGTGTGAACGATGCGCCCGCGCTGGCGCAAGCGGATTTGGGAATCGCGATTGGAACCGGTACGGATGTCGCGATGGCTGCCGCGCCGGTGACGTTGATCAGCGGTGATTTGCGCGGTGTGGTGCGCGGGATTTCGTTGTCGCGCAAAACGTTAAACAAGATCAAACAGAATCTGTTTTGGGCGTTCTTCTATAACGTGATCTTGATCCCGGTCGCCGCGATCGGTCATTTGGACCCGATGCTGGCCGCGGGCGCGATGGCGTTCAGCAGTGTGTTCGTTGTGACGAATAGTCTGCGCTTGCAAAGTGCGAAGATATAGAAATGTGTTTTGAAAATCAACTAACGATGAACGGAGATAAACTTCGATTTGACTTAATAGACATAAAGGTCTTCGTTCATCTTTGTTTATCTCTGGTGAATATAGATTTCCAAAATGCTGTCCAAAGGAGAAAAAAATGGAACTTGATCCAGTTTGTGGCATGGTGATTGATCCCAAAGAAGCCGCGGGCACATCCGAATATAAAGGCAAAACATTTTACTTTTGTTCGTTGGGTTGCAAAAAGGATTTCGATAAAGAGCCGGAGAAATATCTGAGTCAAATGGACCAAAACGCGGCCTCATAGTTCTTTGAACATGAGCAACGCGAAATATATTCCCGCCCTGAGTTTTAAATGGCTGACGCCATTCTTCGATGTGTTGGTCGAAGGACCGATGTCGGCGCTGCGAATCCGCAAAGATTTGGTAGCGCAGGCAGGCGATTTGAACGGCAAACGAGTCTTGGATGTTGGCTGTGGGACGGGAACGCTTGCGATGATGGTGAAGCAGGCCTATCCGGCTGCGGATGTGGTTGGCTTGGATGGTGATCCCCAAATTATCGAGATCGCGCGTTCAAAGGCGAAAAAGCGCGGTCTCGAAATTCGAGCACGGAATGTCATTCGCGCTTCCATATCCAGATGCTTCGTTTGATGTTGTGCTCACAAGTTTTATGCTGCATCACCTGACTCGCGAAGACAAGCAAAAAACAGCGACGGAAATGTACCGCGTATTATGTTTCGGCGGACGATTGCTCGGTGCGGATATCACCGAAGCGCGCAATTTCGTGATCAAAGCCATTCTTCCGCTGACACGTCATTTTGAACGCGTGGAAGACAATTTGGACGGCTTCTTGCCAATCATGTTCGAGACGGCGGGCTTCAAAGATTACGCGGAAGTCTGCCGATATTTGATTAAATCGATCTCGATTTTTCAAGGTTCAAAAGCTTAACTCCCTGTCAAAAGCAGGGAGTTTTTTATTTTTTTCAAAGGCTGGAAAAGAAGAAACTTATTCCGCGTGCGGGGTGTTTTTCCTATTAAATTAGCTGTCAAGGAGCCTTCCGAATGGAACAAGATCGTTTCACTGTTTATCCTTACCGCTGGGTCGTTTTGCTGGCCTTTATGGCAATCATTGCCATCAATCAATTGCTGTGGATTACGTTTGCTCCAATCACGAGCGATGCGGTCCAATTTTACGGGGTCTCTGAATTGAGCATTGGCCTTTTGTCTTTGATCTTCATGATCGTCTATATTTTTGTTTCGTTTCCTGCCTCCTGGGTAATCGACACCTACGGCGTCCGCGTGGGAGTTGGAATCGGTGCTGCGCTGACTGGGATCTTTGGTCTTGTGCGCGGACTGGTCGCTTCGAACTACACCCTCGTTTTGGTTGCGCAAATTATGTTGGCCGTTGGCCAACCATTTATCCTCAACGCGGTCACAACGATTGCTGCGCGCTGGTTTCCGATGGAAGAACGCGCCACCGCGGCCGGTTTGGGTTCGCTCGCGATCTATTTGGGAATCCTCGTTGGCTTGGCTCTGACTCCGTATCTCGCACTTCATTCAGGCATTGCTGGGTTGCTAATGAGTTATGGCATTGCGTCCATTGTGGCAATGCTGGTCTTTTTTATTTTCATTCGTGAGCGCCCGCCATCACCTCCATGCCCGCCTGAACAAGAAGCACGTTCACTAGTGTTGGATGGCTTGTCAAAAATGATTCGTCAGCGCGAATTTATTTTGTTGATGGCGATCTTCTTCGTTGGTCTGGGACTCTTCAACGCGGTCACAACCTGGATTGATCAAATCCTGACACCGCACGGCTTTTCCGAAACACAGATTGGCAACGCTGGTGGCTTGATGATCTTTGGCGGGATTCTCGGCGCGGTGATTCTACCGCTGCTTTCCGATAAATATCGCAAACGTGTGCCTTTCCTGTTATTGGCTGTTGTAGGCGCGACCTTCGGCCTCGTCGGTGTGACCTACGCGATCGGCTATTGGCTTTTATTGGTTTCATCTTTGGTGTTTGGTTTCTTCCTTCTTAGCGCCGGCCCGATTGGGTTCCAGTATGGCGCGGAGATTACTTATCCCGCGCCGGAAGGAACCTCCAACGGTTTGCTCTTGCTGATGGGGCAGATCTCCGGCATCGTTTTCATCCTCGGCATGGACGCGTTGAAGGCACCAGATACAGGGTCCATGACTGTACCGTTACTTATCCTAATTGTCCTGTTGATCATTTGCTTATTCCTCGGCTCTCGCTTGAAAGAAGCCGCGGCGATGAAGTCACAGTAACATTGGGGTAGAAGAATCCGCACCAATGTGATGCAAATCCCCGCGGCCGCGGGGATTTTGTTGTTGATTCGTTAGTGTATACTTGGCGGTTATCCAAAGGAGACCATTTCATGAACAAAGGTATTTGGTATGCCGTGGGGGCCTATTTTCTGTGGGGAATTCTTCCTGTCTATTGGAAGATGTTGCACACGGTTTCCGCTGCGCAAGTCATCGGGCATCGAATCGGCTGGTCTTTTATCTTTCTTGTGCTGATCTTATTGGTCACCGGGAGGATGCGCAACTTCCGCACAACTGCCATGACGCGCGCGAACTTCAAGATTTATGCTGTGGCCGGTGTGCTGGTGACTATCAATTGGCTGATCTATGTATGGGCCGTCAATGCCGATCACATCATCGAGACCAGTCTTGGTTATTTTATCAATCCATTGGTCAGTGTTCTGCTGGGCGTAATCTTTCTGCGTGAGCGCTTGCGACCTCTGCAATGGCTGCCCATTGGACTGGCAACTGCGGGCGTTGTGTATCTGACTTTCGAATATGGCCGCTTGCCCTGGATTGCCATTGCATTGGCTCTCTCGTTTGGTTTATACGGATTGGTCAAAAAGACCGCGCCGTTGAGTTCGCTGTATGGCATGACAATGGAAACCGGTATTGTCTTTTTGCCCGCCTTGGCTTATTTGTCGTACGCTGAGTTCACCGGTCAGGGCGCATTTGGACATTCGGGCTCAACTATTAATTTATTTTTGGCCGGCACCGGCATTGTGACAGCTGTGCCGCTCTTGATGTTTGCTTCTGCGGCACAACGCATTCCGCTAACCTTGGTGGGTGTTTTACAATATATCGCGCCGACCCTACAATTCCTAATCGGTGTTTTGATTTATCAGGAACCGTTTAGCCATACACAATTGATCGGGTTCGGCATTGTCTGGGCAGCATTGATTATCTTCTGGGTGGAAGGCTGGATGGCGCGTCGCGCTTCCGTTGTGATAGCACCCGCAGATTGATAGATTGGAGTTTCTATGAAAATTTTGTTCATCGGTGGCACAGGTCTGATCAGTTCAGCTTGTTCAGAACTGGCGGTGAAACACGGCCATGAATTATTTTTGTTGAATCGATCCGTTTCCGCGAATTATTCCGTTCCCAATGGCGCAACCGTTTTTCGGGCGGATGTTCACAACGATGAAGCGCAGCTCGTGCAGCTGTTAGCTGCTCACCGTTTCGACGCGGTGGTGGACTATATCGCGTTTACCGTTAACGACATCGAACGTGATATCCGTCTCTTTCGCAACAAGACAGATCAATTCGTTTTTATCAGTTCAGCGAGCGCCTATCAAAAGCCGGTGAAGAATTATCTCATCACCGAAGAGACGCCACTTGAGAATCCCTTTTGGGAATATTCAAGGAATAAGATTGCTTGTGAAGAACGTTTGATGCGCGCTTATCGCGAAGACGGTTTTCCCGTCACGATCATTCGCCCTTCGCTCACGTATGGCCCTTCGCAAATCGCGTTGTGCGTCAACTCGTGGCGCCATCCATGGACAGTGATCGATCGCATGAAGCGCGGTCAAAAGATCATTATTCCGGGCGATGGCACTTCGTTGTGGGTCATGACCTGGCATGAGGATTTCGCGGTTGGGTTGATTGGTTTGTTGGGAAACCCAAAAGCAATTGGCGAAGCTTTTCAAATCACATCAGATGAAGTCCTAACGTGGAATCAAATCTATCTCGAAGTCGTTCACGCACTCGGTGTGAAACCGAACATTGTCCATATTCCATCTGATCTGATCGCAGCTTATGATCCGGATGCATTGGGAAGCTTGATCGGCGATAAAGTAAACAGTGTTGTTTTTGACAACAGTAAGATCAAACGTTTCGTGCCCGATTATTCTTGTAAGGTGAATTGGGCCGAAGGCTCACGCCGGACTTTGGCTTGGCTTGAGTCGCATCCCGAATTCCAGACGATCGACCGCGATCTGGATCACTTGTGGGATAAAATTATCAGCAAGTATGAACAGGCTTTTTAGGTTAGGAGCGTAGACTCATG
>DATKNJ010000320.1:0-7922 GCA_035541395.1 Anaerolineales bacterium | reverse complement strand
GCGGGACTTTTAATTGATTCTGCTTCGACGCGCGTTACACCGTTCCGCCAGAGCGATACCGGTCGATTAGTGCTTTGGTGCGTTCGTCTTTTGGATTTTTGAAGAGTTCTTCCGGCTCTGCTTCTTCGATGATTTGCCCTTCGGACATGACTACCACGCGGTCAGCGACTTCTCGCGCAAAGCCCATTTCATGCGTGACAACCAACATCGTCATGCCTTCTTTAGCAACCTTTTGCATCACGCCCAAGACCTCACCGATCAACTCGGGATCAAGCGCGGAAGTAGGCTCATCGAACAACATGACCTTCGGCTCCATGCTCAGCGCGCGGGCGATGGCAACGCGTTGCTTTTGTCCGCCGGAAAGACGATTGGGATATTCGTCTTTTTTCCAGAGCATATCAACGTTATCGAGATTTTTTTCAGCGAGTTCAATGGCTTTGGAGCGGTCCATCTTTTTAACAGTGATCGGTCCTTCGATTACATTTTCCAAAACGGACATATGCGGAAACAAATTGAATTCTTGAAAGACCATGCCGGTTTTCAATCTCATCTCATGCACGTGGCGGCGATGTTCCTTGCCTTTCTCACCTCCAGCGATGCTAAGTTCATCCACCTCAATTGTGCCGCCGGAAGGTTCTTCCAAAAAGTTGATGCAACGCAGGAAAGTGCTTTTGCCTGAGCCGCTGCGACCGATCATGCAAATCACTTCGCGTGGATGCACCTCCAGCGAAACTTTTTTTAGCACATGCAGGCGGCCGAAGTATTTCTCCAAATCAGTGACTTTGATAATCGGTCTCATATTAGCGATCTCCTTTGGACATTCTCGCTTCGATGAGTCCTTGGAAGTAGGAAAGGATCAAAGTCAGAATCCAATAGAAAACGGCCGCGACGATCAAGGCTTCCAGATTGTTGAACTGGGCGCGTCCGACTTTGGTAGCGCGCCACATCAACTCATGAACAAAGCCTGTCGCGGAGACCAAGGCCGAATCTTTGGTCATCGCAATGAATTCGTTGCCTGTAGGCGGAATAGCAAAACGTAAGGCTTGTGGAATGACAATCCGTCGCATGGTCTGACCCGGAGTCATACCGAGGGCCATGGCGGCCTCGTGTTGTCCCTTGCTGACAGATGCGATACCGGCGCGGAAGATCTCGCTCATGTACGCGCCATAGTTGAGGCCGAGGGCTAGCACGCCAGCCCAAAGTCCCGGAAGAACGATACCGAGTTGAGGCAAAGCCAGGAAGAAGAAGAAAATCTGCAAGTAGAGAGGAGTCCCGCGAATCAATGAAACGTAAAAAGTGCTAAGCGCGTAAATCGGCGGAAACTTGGACAAGCGTCCGAGCGCGGCGATCAATGCAAGAAAAGTTGCCAGTGTAATTGAAAGCAGTGAGATCCGGATAGTTTCACTGAGTCCGCCCGCGATGAAAAGCCAGTTCTCGCGAACGAACGTGCCATTTAATCCAATGGTTTTAATGCCAAGAATTTTCTCACCACTGAACAAAAAGATAATGATCAAAAGTAGGGCAAGCCATGAAAGTGCCACATTCACGCGGAACTGACGTTCCCTGCGTAGTTGCGCTTCATACAATAATTCTGCTTGCGATTTTTGTGGAATAGGTTCTGCGAAAGCAGCCATAAGAATCTCCCTTCCAACTGGGGGATGAAATTAAAGGGAAGCGACATCATGTCGCTTCCCTTTTTCGTGCCGTGAATTTTAGTGGGGAGCCTGCGTCAAATCTGCTTTGAACCACTTCATCGAAAGATTGGTGAGCGTTCCATCAGAGTGCATCTTGGTGAAAAGTTTATCCACTTCCGCGCGAAGGCTGGTAGAGTCGAGAGCGGATGACTTATCGAAAGCGGCGGCCAAGTCTTCGGAATAGACCGGCGAACCGAGCTTGACCACTGGCATGCCTGCCGCGATATTCGCATCTACTACTGTATCAGAGGTCACGTAACCGACGAAGTCTTTGCGCCCTGAGGCAATCGCTTGCGCGCATTCCTGATCTGTATCAAGCGAGACGACAGTGATATTCGCCGGGGCCTGTGCATAGATGGAGGAGGCGGGTAAGCCAATATCACCGTGGTTTAGCCAAGTCTCGTATGTAGTGGAAGTACCAGCACATAAAGCTTTGCCAGCGAGTTGATCGAGAGATGTAATGCCAGCATCCTTGGCGACGGCCACGACAGCGGGTGTGTAGTAATACGGCACGCTGAAGTCCAAAACTTTTTGGCGTTCAGTTGTGATCGTCATGGAACCAACGCTTACGTCCCATTTATTGGCCCAGCTACCGGCGGTGATTGCATCCCAGGATGGAGTCGCAAAGCAGGTTTCCACACCGAGATCATCACCGATGGCTTTGGCAACATCGACATCAAAGCCTTGCATTTCGGCTGTGGTCAAAGCATCCGATGGACACTTTGTATCAGAAGGGCGCTTGCCTTCAGTATTCAGAAAAGATTGCGGTTCATAGTTTGGATCAGTGGAAACAAGAATATATCCACGCTGTTTGATGGCGCTGAGCATATCTTTGGCATTGCCATTGCTGCCACCACCACAAGCTGTAAGCAATAGGGCAGTCACAGCGATAAGACTGACCAGTGTAAGTAGTTTCTTCATGTTCTCCTCGAGAAAATTATTTTGAACTGAGTCGACTCTTTGGCGTTGAATATGTTTTTGGTTTTTTCAGTTAGTCTCCTTTCCTTTGGCGTCTTGCACAGGAGTGAACTGCCACCAAATTTTTGTAAGCATAGACCATTTTCCCCATTTAGGCAAGATTTGTCCTTCTTCAAATGGGTGAGGTAAAATTGTTTCTGAAGTGATCTAAAGAAGAAATTCAAAGCCTCAACTGGGCTCCTGGAGAAAAATGAAACTTGTCTCTGTTGCAGAAATGCGCACAATTGAAAAAGAAGCCGATGCCAATGGCTTGACCTATGATGCAATGATGGAAAACGCGGGACGCGCCTTGGCGCAAGTTATTTCCGATCTGCCATATTTCGATGAAGAGGAAGATGTAGAAGTATTTGGTTTAATTGGCCCTGGAAATAATGGCGGCGACGCGTTGGTTGCGCTGAAGCATCTTATCTCCGATGGGTGGAAAGCACGTGCGTATATCGTTAAACGCAAGATCAAAGACGATGAATTGGTCCGACAGTTTGAAGAGATGGGCGGCGAGGTCATTCAAGCGGAAAAGGATGATGGATTCGAATCCCTGCACGCGTTTCTTGAAACTGCGCACGTTCTTGTAGATGGTGTGTTGGGGACTGGCATCAAGCTGCCGCTCAAAGAAGAAGTCGCGAATGTGTTGGACGCGGTCAATGTCACGTTGGCAGATTTGGAGGAGCCGCCGTTTGTCGTTGCCGTAGATTGTCCTTCAGGTGTTGACTGTGATTCGGGTGAAGCGGCTGAAGAAGTGATTCCCGCCGATCTAACCATCACGATGGGCGCGGTCAAAGAAGGATTGTTAAAGTTTCCCGCATGCGATTTGACTGGCGATTTGCAAGTTGCGGATATTGGCCTCGATGAAAACATCGAGTCGCTGAAAAAGATTCAACATGAAGTAGCCGATGAAGAGATGGTCGCGGAGATTCTGCCACAACGTCCCTCCGATGCGCATAAAGGTACATTTGGCACGGCGATGATCGCGGCGGGTTCGATCAATTTTACAGGCGCGGCGCTGTTAGCTGGAAAAGCCGCGTACCGCGTCGGCGCGGGACTTGTAACGATGGCAGTCCCTGCGCCGTTGCATTCGACATTGGCGGGACAATTCCCGGAAGCAACTTGGGTGCTGCTTCCGCATGAGTTGGGAGTTGTCTCCGCGGGCGCGGCGGATGTGCTCGCCGAGAATCTTGAACGCGCTACTGCATTGTTGATTGGTCCTGGCTTTGGAATGGAAGACGTTACGAAAGAGTTTATCGAAAACTTCTTAAGCGGCAAAGTGACTTCCAAGAAAACCGCGGTCCGAATCGGTTTTATTCATGAGGAGAGCGAGAAGAAAGAAGAAAAAGACGTGGCTCTCCCTCCGTTGGTTTTCGATGCGGATGGATTGAAGCTGCTTGCCAAGATTCCAGATTGGCACAAGAAGTTGCCCGCACTCACTGTGTTGACGCCTCATCCCGGCGAAATGGCTGTGTTGACCAATTTGACGAAAGACGAAATCCAAGCGGATCGCCAGGCTACCGCGACGCGCTTTGCGAAAGAATGGGGTCATGTGGTTGTTTTGAAAGGTGCGTTCACGATTGTTGCCGCACCGGATGGACGCACGACGATGATCCCGGTTGCGTCTGCGGCGTTGGCGCGCGCAGGGACAGGTGATGTGTTGGCAGGCTTGATCGTTGGCTTACGCGCGCAAGGTGTGGACGCGTATCAAGCGGCGATAGCCGGGGCGTGGATTCACGCGCGGGCGGGACTGGAAGCAGCCGAGGCCTTAGGTGGAACTGCATCCGTTTTAGCGGGCGATGTGCTTGAAGCGGTGCCGGATGTTTTATCGGACTTAAGTTGAAAGTCTGGCGTTAAGAAAAAATGCTCCTCATTCGAGGAGCATTTTTATTTTGTATTCAGATGTTTTAGCTATTCAAGAAAGCTTCCAATGCGTCTCGGCTGATGCGATAGGCGTTCCCGAGTTTCTTGGCTTTCAACGAGCCATCGTTAATTGCAGCGATCACATCCTCTTCAGAAACTTTCAAAATCGCGGCTGCCTCGGAGGGGGTCATTACATCCGGCATGCCCGCGGGTTTTGCGCTACTGGCAGCGGCTGCGCCACCAGCGGGAGCAGCTGCATTATTCATACCGCCTTGCAAAGCCTGCCCCATCAAATTGCCGATGCCCATGCCTGCTCCAATACCGGCAGTCAGGCCCGCGCCGCCGCCCTGATTGTTAGCCGCGTCGCGCATGGCGTCTGCCGCCTGCAATTGCGTGTACGTGGACATATCGAGCATGCCCATATCACGCAGTTCTTGCGCGGATTTGTCCGATGGCTTCAGGTTGCCAACGTAGAATGTCTTGAGCGTGAGACCAATGGCTTCGAAATCGTCCTGCGTTTTGGCGCGCACTGCCGCGCCGATTTCTTCCGTCAAGCCGATCATCTCCGGCACGGAATGTTTCGCACCGGTTTCGCCAAGCACATCCTGCAGCTTCGAGAGCAACATGGTGCGTAGACGATCTTCGATATCGCTGGTCTTAAACGCGCCCTGCGTACCGACGATCTGCGTTACGAACTGTTGCGGGTCTTTCACTTGGAAGGAATACGTTCCGAAACCTTGCAGAAGCGCCACGCCCAAGCCCATACCCGGGTTGCGGACGATGATTGGCTGCGGTGTTCCCCATTTTTTATTCGCAAATTCCTTCATCGAGACGAAGTACACTTCGGCAGGGAAAGGCGTGCGGTCATTGAACGCCTTGCCGATGAAATTGACCAACAACGGGATGTTGGCTGTGGTAATAGTGTGGCGTCCCGCACCAAACACATCCAGCGCGTTGCCGTCACGGAAGAACACCGCTCTTTGCGCTTCGCGCACGATCACCTGTGAGCCAATGCGATAATCGCCAATTCCATCTTCCGGGAAACGATGCACGATTTCATCCGTCATTTCGCTCGGATATTCGATAACATCAAAAATTCTAGCCATTTGTCTCACTCCTTTTGAGGAATAACAATTTGATTATAGTCTATGCCTATTCCAGTCACAAGAACCGTTTGTCTTATTCTTTCTACGGATTATGAGCCGGCAGGTTTCGCTTCATTCCCCGCCTCAACTTGTTTCTCCTTCATCGGTTTGCCCGTTCCCTTATCGCGGATCATCAAAACTTCGGCCATGATACTGACAGCGATCTCCTCGGGCGTTTCGGCTTGTAATTCCAATCCTATTGGCGAGTGGACGCGGTTGATCTTTTCGTCCGGGACTCCTTTTTCTTTCAGTGCCTTCACTGTTGTGGCCCAGCGTCGTCTCGAGCCGATCACGCCAATATAGGCCGCGTCGGAATCAAGCAATGGGCTGAGTCCCGCTGCGTCGACGGAGGAGCCGCGCGTGGTCAGGATAAGAAACATGCGTCGGTTGATTTTCATCTGTTCGGGGAGTTTATCCATGGTTACAGGATAATACGCATCAGCATTCGGGACGAATTCCGGCGTGCAGAATTCGACACGGTCATCATTGACGATCACGCGAAAGCCCAGCCATTTGGCGAGATACGCCACGGCTTTTCCCACATGTCCCGCACCAATCACGACCACAGTAGGGGTGGAAAGAATCGGTTCCACGAACACCTCCACTTGGCCGCCGCATACGCCGGGATCGCCGCGCGACGGATCGGCCATGTTGTAATGCAATAAGCGCGATTGATCTTCGGCGATTGCCATCATCGCCTCGTCAATGACGCGATGTTCCAAATCTCCACCGCCAACGGTGCCAATGAAATTTCCATTTGGGTAGACGAGCATTTTGCTGCCCACATGGCGCGGCGTGGAACCTTCGCTTTTCACCACGGTACATAGCGCAGCGGATTCGTTGTTCTTTTCGATTTCAGCTAGGGCTTGGTAAATAGGATTCATATGATTTTTGGAAAGGCGCAGCATTCTGCGCCCTTGCGTCTATTCCTGTGTTTCCAATAGATGATTCTCGAGTCGGTCCATCGCTTCCATGAAGGCTTGTTCAAGATCAACCTTGTGCATCTTTGCGAGCACAATGACTGACCACAAGCAATGCGCGAGTTGCGAGCCAACTTTTTCGCTGCTGTCCGCAATCGCTCGTTTGCCATGTTCCGATTCGATGAGTTTGACTAAATTGTTGACATCGCCCGCAAAACTTTTGGCAATATCTTCACTCGTAGAAGGTGAACCATAAAGCTGCGTTTCCTTGACTTCATATTGTCTGCGCAAATCCATGGCTCGGTTAGCCAACTTTTGAAATTCCATGATCGCTCCAATGGAAGGATTTTATCCGATTTTGGCCTTAACACTCCTCACGCTGACTCGATGAATCTTATGGCGCCCATTGGGGTTGCCAATCCGGTTCGGGATTATCCGTGAGTTGGCGCGTGCTGTGACCGTCCGCTCGCATGATATAAAGGTCGGCTTGATCATTGTTGCGCAAAGAATTGTAGACGATGTATTGACCGTCGGGCGAATAAGCCGCGGCTGCGTTGTTTCCACCAAACGTCAATTGAGTGATGTCGCCGGTATCTACGTCGAGTTGATAAATTTCCCGTCCTCCAACCGGCCCCGCGTAGATCAACAATTTCGTTGCGTCCGGCGACCAGTCGAGGCTGCCACCAATATCCAGGCGTTGGCGCGTAACCTGACGCGGTTGATTCTTCGGCTGATTCACATCCAGCAAAAAGACCTGATACGCGTAATCTGATTCGACTGCCATCGCGAACGCAATCGAATCTCCATGCGGCGACCAGGCCGCGGCCACGATGTTGTTCGGTCCCGCGTAGAGCAGATGCGGATTCTCGCCGTTGCTTTTCATCACCCATAGCGCGGCGGGTCCGCTGGAAGGTCGGTTGAGAAACGCGATTTGATTTCCGTCCGGTGAAAAGCTGGGTGAGAAGACGTTGCCAACTTTGTTGGTCAGTTGAAAGATTTTGGATGTGCTCAACACAATTCGGAAAAGGTCAAAGTTGCCATTGACCAGCGACGCGTACACAACCGAGTCGCCTTGCGGTGAAAAGACAGGGTAATAATTGTTCGTGTTATTGCTGATGAGCGTTTTGAGTCCGGTGCCATCGGCATTGATCATGCACAAGTTGTTGAAATCGCCGCGCGTACATGTAAATACGATGGAGCCTCCATGTACGCTCGTCGGAAGCGGTAAGGGTGTAATTGTCGCGGTAGTCGTGGGTAATGTGATATCTGGAATTTGGAAAGCCTGGTCAGTGATTTGCGCGGCAGGTGGAATCAACCAAAACAGCAGAATGATCGCGCCT
>DATKNJ010000319.1:0-7745 GCA_035541395.1 Anaerolineales bacterium | reverse complement strand
CATCGCCGGTAGGGTGAAAGCCGAAGATCGGCGCGCATACGAGTAACATGCCCAGTGATGTAATCGCTGTTACGAACAGATTTGTCAGCGAGCGGCCTACGAGAATCAACAAACGCGGCACTGGCGTCAGCCAGTTCGATTCCATCACACCCGCGTCCATGTCATTTTTCATGGCATAGCCCATGCCCCAAAACACCGCGTTGATGAAGTTGCCGACCACCGCGCCGAGAATGATGAACGACATAAAATCCGGCGTTCCGCTGTATTGTGCAAAGCCCGCGGCTTGTCCGTTCACGCTGAAGGCTTTGCCCATGAAGTAAACAGGCGCCAGCCAAATTACGGGTTGGAATACCGTCGAAACTGCATTCAATGGATAACGCCAGTATTGTTTCCAATCTTTTTGGGCAATGGCATACAACGCGCGCATATGAGAAGAGAGAGTAGGTTCTGATAAAGTTTGTATCATCTTGGTTCTCGTTTTACGGTTTTTCGAAATTCAACGTGTAAGCCAATTGGCTTCCGAAGAAAGCCTTTTCGCAGAATCCAACGGACTGTGCTACTTGCGTCACTGAATTGCGGCTTTGAAAATGCGGATCGAAAATGATCTCCGTCACCGATAAGATGCCGCCGGGACGAATGGAGTCGAACAATTCTTGCATCGCGGATTTCTGATTCGGGATTTCGCCCAACACAGTCACCAACACCGCACGATCAAATTGATTTTTTCCGATCTTGCCTTGCCCGGCTGCGGCTTGAACAAAATGAATATTATCCAGGTTTTTAGCGCGTGCTTTTTCCTGCGCTCGTTGAATCATTCCATCTTGCAAATCGACTGCGGTCACTTGGCCCTGAGAGCCGACTCGTTCCGCCATCGGAATGGTCACGCGTCCCGGGCCGCAACCGAAATCCAAAGCCTTCATGCCGGGTTGAAGATCCAAGTGTTCGATGATGACCGCCGCGCGGCTGACGCGCGTGAATGGATTTTCCATCTCGACCATCCAATGCAGCCAAACGGGGCAGGGAAGTTCGCGGCGATGGGAAACGAGTCGCCAGATCAAAGCGATGAGAATTGCGAGAAGAAGGATTCCGAGACCGAAAGCGAAATATGTGTACATTTTTTATTCCGTGATCAATATTGACCGATCGCGCCGGTTTGACGGGCACGACGTTCCATCCAGTTGAAGACCAGATAACCGATCGTCAGCCAGAAGATGCCGAACAAGACCAAAGCTTGCAGATCGCCTGAGATGGCGGACAGGCCATCGGTCGAGAGAGAAGCGGAGCGGATGGCGTGGATGATATAGGTTTGGGGCAGCCACTTCGTCACGCCTTGCATCCATCCGGGCAGAATCGAAATGGGAAACGTGATTCCGCAGAAGATCATCACGATGCCGCGCACGAGAAACACAAAGGCGTTGGCTTCTTTGGCGGTGATGACGAGACTGGCGAAGGCGATGCCTAAGCCGTAGACCGCGGGGATGGCCGCGAAGAACGCTAGGAGAGTCAACCACAAACTCCCTTGAAAGCGCACGCCGAAGAAAAGTGAAAACTCGACACCAGAAACTGCAAGAAGCATCAACATCGAGGCGAGTTGCGGTGTGCTGGCGCCCAGCAAATATGCGAAGCGCCAAGTAGGCGAGAGCCAATTCGATTCAAGTGTGCCGCGCAGTTGCTCGTTGCGTAGCGCAAAGCCAACTTGCCAAAGCACCACATTCTGCCACATCCAAACCATGGTGCCGATGGCGATGTAGCCCATGTAATCATGGATACCGGTCGCGGCTTGGAATTGTGTCAGCCCGCTGCCATCGCGCCCGGAGAGGGCGCGCGCAGTGAGCACATAAGAGAGCGGGAAGATGACAGGCCACACGAATTGCGCGATGATCCAGGATGGATACCGTACGAAGATCAGCCATTCGCGACGGACAACTGCCCATAACGCGCGCAAATTGGATGGTATCCCGGGTTGGCCCAATGAACTGGAAATTGCGATCGTTTCGGAACTCATGCCTGCCTCCGTTAATCGCGCAAGGCCTTGCCCGTGAGATGGATGAACACATCTTCGAGCGACGGCTTGACCACATTCATGTTGACCAGCCGTGTCCCGTTTCCGCTGATGTGTTCCACGATGCGCGGCAGGACCGTTCGGCTGTTGCCCGATTGCAGATTCACTTCCCACAGACCGGCTTCATCTTGTTGGCGCGCGTTGAGATGATCTACGCCTGAAACGGTGCGCAGTTTCTCGGCGATTTCATCATGCCAGCCGGTCACTTCGAGCCGGATGATCTCTTTTTGGTTGATGCGTTGCTTGAGTCTCTCGGGCGTATCCAGCGCGATGACTTTGCCCTGGTCGATGATGCCGATGCGGTCAGACAGTTGGTCGGCCTCTTCCATATAATGTGTCGTGAGCAAAATGGTGTGGCCTTCCTGTTTAAGTTCGCCGATCAATTCTCTTAAGCGGCGCGCAGCTTGCGGGTCGAGGCCGAGAGTCGGTTCGTCGAGTAAAAGGATTGGTGGCCGCGCCAGCAGCGCTTTGGCGATTGCCACGCGCTGCTTCATACCGGTCGAGTATTTTTCCACGAGTTCGTTGGCGCGTTCTTTCAGTTCCATGCGCTCGATCAACTCTTCGACGCGTTTCCTCGCAATTTCGGGCGGAATATGATACAGCGCGGCAAAATATTCCAGATTCTCGCGGCCGGTCAGCTTCCAATAAATGCTGCGTTCGCCGGCTAGCACCGTGCCAAGGCTGCGCCGCACTTCGTTGGCTTGTTTGACCACATCGAAACCGTGCACGCGCGCCGTGCCGCTGGTGGGTTCGAGCAGGGTGCAAAGCATGCGGATGGTCGTAGACTTTCCCGCGCCATTTGGGCCGAGCAGGCCGAAGATCTCGCCGCGCTCGATCTGCAAATCCACGCCGTTCACAGCCGTAAACATGGATTTGGGCTCGCGTTTTCCGAATGGCCAAAAACTGCGCTTTTGCTTGCGGGCAGGGGTGGGCGCGGCCTCTTCTTTTTTCTCGTTTCCAGTGCCGGGGCGGGCAGGGAATTTTTTGACTAGTTGGTTGGCTTCAATGGCAAATTCTGGCATAAAAATCTCCTCTGTACTTGAATAAACGAAAACCGTCTTCAATTTTCTTGAGTTTGTGCGTGAGATTATTTTTCAATATTACAACTTAATTTTTATAATGTCAATACTGTTTTTAATAAAATCAATAAAAATCCCGCCGAAAGGCGGGATTTTTGAGTTTTCCTTTATTTTTGAGGTGGCCACGGAATGTCGGTCGGGCCGGCGAAACCATGCTTTTCCTGCACCCAGACTCTTCCGTGCGAAGGCTGGCTGCAGCCCGGCTCGTCCACAAAAGTAATGGAGAGGTCATTGGTTGCCAGCGGATCGAAGATGATCTGTCCATTCTGGCAGTGCCAGACTTCGATAATGTAATGAAGCATATTGGCATCTTCTTCATCGCCAGCCCGCAGGGGAACATCGTACCATTCAACCGTCACGTTGTTTCCGCTGCGCGTTGCGCTGCGTATAGCCGTTGGTGGATAATAAGGCGATTTTGGCAATTTGGCCTCGCCCGGATACACAACTTTCAGAGTCTGCGGATCGCCTTGAATAGTGATGAACTTGGCATTGAGCCAACATTTGTTTTTGCCGTCCACCCAAACCCAATCATTGCCATCCGTTCTTCCAATTAACTTGATGTTTGCTCCGCCGCGCAGCGCGTACAAATATAAATAATCCGGACCCGGGCCGTAGCGGCAGCTCAACAAGTCCGCGTTGACCGTGGCTTTGAGGCTGTCCACCACGGGAATAGGGGAAGGCGTCATCGTATCCGTTGGAGGAACGAGGGTGAATGTCTCTGTCGGTAACGCTTCTGTAGACGCGAGCGTACTTGTCGGAATCACCGCGCTGGTTGAAGTCAAAGTTGGCGGCGGGGCGGCAGGACGAGCAGGGGCAGGCGTCAATAAGTCGCAGGCGATCAGAGTCACAAATGCTGTGATGGAGAAGAGAATCCTTTTGAACATTCAACCTTCCTGGAGAATTAGAGTTTCAGCAAAAAATCAAACAACGGCTTTTGAATTAAGAATCCCTGCTGCGAATCAGGAGGCCGGTGATTCAACGCAGCCTCGATCTCGCTTTTCATCTCATCGAAAGACAACGCGCCTTCCACCAACCTGCCATTGATCAGGAAGGAAGGCGTGGCGCGGATCCCATCGGCTTTGGCGTTGGCCACATCGCGTTCGACACGCGCTTTATTTGCGCCCAACGTGAGACAGTTGTCGAAGACAGTTTCATCCAACCCAATCGCTGCAGCATATTGAAGCAAACGCTCATTGGTGAAGTCGCCTACATTCTCTCCTGTCCAATGCGAAAACAATGTATCGTGGTATTCCCAAAACTTTCCTTGATCTGCCGCGCAGTACGCGGCTTCAGCGGCCGCAGCGGATTCGGGTCCGATAAACCCGCCGACCGAGCGATATTCAAAAAAGACTTTGCCTGTGGTCACATACGTTTCGATGATCTTTGGCTCAGTCTGTTGCCAGAATCGCAAACAATACGGACATTGAAAATCGCCGTATTCGATGATCTTAACGGGCGCGTTCGGATCGCCCATGGTATTGTCATTCGTGATCAAACCGGACTTTGTATTTGGTCCTGTTATATTGACCTTTGAATTCGGAAGAAGTTTTTCTGCGACTTTTCCAATTGAGGGGAATAACAAAGATAAACCCAGCACTGCAACTGCCGCGAGACAGAGCAACAGGCCGCATCCCGCCAAAGTCCATCGCAGCCAGGATGGACGCGGTTTCTCTGGCGGTGTTTCGGTTGTGGACTCGGGTTGATACTGATCTTCAATCATAAGACTTTTAAAATAAATGCGTGATTATATCATCCGAATTTAACTAGCTATTGCTGCAACAGTCGTGCGCTTTGCATAAGCGAAATAAAGTAAAGTCAGCCAATTGAGAACGATATCCACGAGAATGATCACCATCATCGCGTAGGGACCGACCAATGTAAAGGCTTCACCGATCAACCATGGTAGCAACATGCCGCCCACACTCGAACCGACCAGGAACCAGCCTGTGATTGTTCCGGTGATGCGCAAATGTTCGCCTGCCAGGATCATTGTGGTCGGGAAGATGGACGCCATCGAGAGACCCAGTCCCATGCTGCCGATCCATAACGCGGTCGCGGATTCGCGTCCGATGAGAATCAAGCTCAAACTGAGGACGCAGCCTGCCAGGTCTGTGAAAAGAATCGTGCGCGATTTGGAGCGGGTCGAAATCCAAACGCCCAGCAAACGTCCGATAGTAAATGATCCCCAGAACGCGGAATTCAAATAAGCGGCCGTCACCGAATCTGCCAGATTTAATTTGGTGGCGTACGTGTATATCCAATTGGCAAAACCAACTTCGGCGCCAACGTATAGAACAAAGGCCAACACAATCAGCGAAACAGGAAGAAGAGGCATTGTGGAGTGATCCTGTTTTTCTGCGTGTGTATGCATCGGTGGTTCCGGAAGAAGCCAAATCCAAATTGCGATGGGAAGCGCGCCCAGCGAAATCGTCCAGAAGACCCAATAGATTTCATGCGTGGCTTGGATGATTTGCGCCAGCAAAACAGGCGCGAGAAACGAACCGATGCCGAAGAAGAAATGCAGGCCGTTCATGAACGGCCCGACTTTTTCTCCATGTACCCATTGCAGCAGTGTATTGCAGCCGACATCCAACGCACCTTTACTGAAACCGGCGACGAGAACGGCAAGGATCAGAATCCAAAGCGAAGAGGCGAGTGGAATGAAAATTGCTGCAACGGCCAGGACAAGCAGCATGACTGCCATGAAGCGATGACCGGGGAGCCGGTCATACATCCGACCGCCGAAAAAGGAACCGAATAAATAGCCGAGCGAACCGAACACAAAAATCAGGCTGATCTGATTCAACGCGCTGGCGGTGTGACGCGCCAATGTTGGCAAGCTGGGACCATCAGCCGCGGTAGCGAAGCCCAAGATGATGAAGGACAGATAGTAAGCGGCCGTGATCAGCAAAGGATGAATGTTCTTTTGTGAAGTGTGTGTGGTCATGGAATTTCCCGTGGAAGAGTTGGAAGGATTATAGCAGGGAAAAGAAACCCGCCGAAACGGCGGGCGATTTTGCAAAATTCTTTTTTCTAGGTCTTCACTCGATTCGGGTCAATCGCGGGCGGGAACCAGTCCGGCTTCAGCGCGGTGACCCAGGCGATCTCATCCTGACTGTAATCCTCGCCGCCCGGTTTGCGATGCACAGTTCCGTGATCGAGCAGCCATTGTTCATAATCATTCTTCGGCGCGGCGCCAATGCCTGCGGCTGTGCTCGGGAACGGTGGCGCATACATCTTGCCGATGAACGCTTGCGAGCCGAACTGTTGCGCCAGAATACTTTCTGTGCGATGCCCAAAGTCGTGCACCATTTCGCGCGCTTCACGCTGGTAGTTGTATCCCATGATGACGAAGCGCCTGCAATCCTGTTCGATGGCCGGTGCGTTGCACCAGAACGCGCCTTTGCCTACCATGCGGCTTTCGAAGAATCCGAAATAAGGTCCACCGAACATCCAGACTTCGTCGATGGTCTTGTCATTGATCTGAGTCAAAATATCATAGTCCTGGATGATGCGCGCATAATCGGCCATTAAATAATTGCCATTCGCGTCGCGCAGGGCAGTCTTGTCATCTTTCATCGCTTGGGACCAGGTTGTGTCGTTATATTGTGCGCCGCCAGCCAGCACCGGATAACTCGTTACTTCCACGGTCTTCACAACTCGAAAGATCAACGTATTCGCGCTGGCTGTTCGCATGGCGGCGATGTATTGTTGAGCTAAATCGCCACTTTTATTCCATGCGCTTGGCACTGCCGCGGGACGAAAATCGATCACCAACACTTTCGGTGCAAGCACAATGGTCGGTTTGCGTTTGAAAAGGCTGAATGGCATATTATTTCTCCTGTCCACTGGCCGATAAGAATGACGTGTTTAGATTCTAGCACTCATATCGAAAGGATGGGAGACCGATTCACGCGTCCCGAAAGTTGATTCCCTTGGATTGAGTTTTCTTTGGCTGATTGCTTTTTGCGCTCAACCCGTGTTCTTGAGTCCCGCCGCGATGCCATTGATGGTCAACGCCGCCACTTCGCGCAGCGACTCGGCTTGTGCATCATTCGGGTTGGATAGCGCGCGCAAACGTCGTAGCATTTCCACTTGAATATAGTTCAATGGATCGACATAAGGATTGCGCAATTGAACTGCGTTCTGTGTGACCGGTTCCAGTTCGAGCAAAGTCTTGTGTCCACTGATGGCGAGCATCTCTTTCTGCGTGCGTTGATATTCTTCGAGAATACGCGCAAAGATTTGTTTTCCTTGTTTCTGGTCGGGCACCAACTCGACGTACAAAGCCGCGATACCCATATCTGCTTTGACCAGCGAAATTTCGGTGTTATCGAGCAGTGTTTTAAAGAAGGGCCATTTCTCGTACATCTCGCGCAGCAGAGCGCGGTCGCTGAATGACTCCAGGCCGGTGCCGAGGCTATACCAGCTCGGCAAGTTAAAACGCGCCTGCATCCACGAGAAGACCCACGGAATGGCGCGGATTTGAGTCACCGCGTCTGTGCTGGCGCGCGAAGCGGGACGTGAACCGATCTGCAGTCGTTTGATTTCATCGAAAGGTGTGGCCGTTTGCCAGAACTGGATGAAGCCCGGTGTCTCATATA
>DATKNJ010000318.1:0-2711 GCA_035541395.1 Anaerolineales bacterium | reverse complement strand
GATCCAAGTACATTCGGCACGCGCTTAGCAAGTTTACAATGCGTCTACTGACAATGTCCCTTTCATCGCTCATTGAAAAATAATCAGAGTCATGAAAAACCATGTCGCGCGATGCTATTAAGAGTAACTCTGCCTCATACTCTTGGAAATTCTCAGTAACCAAATCTAGTTTTTCCTCAAAAAAGAGTAATTCAAAAAGATTTACTATCGCGGACTTAATACGTTCATATTCTGCCTCATCAATCTCGATAAAGCCGGGAGAACCTGCAACAATTGTGGTAATTATATATTTCATAAAATTGAAAAAATTGAAAGATGCTTAACTACGGTGTATGTAGCCTGAGACTGTACAATTCCTTATAGAAGAATTATATTCACGATCGTTGGAATTACAACTGCGAATCCGATACATCATCAGGATGCCCTACACCTTTCATTACTTCATGGTAAAGTGGGGGATATGAAATACCTTTCCACACGCGATTTTCTCTGGATTCTGCCTCTCTCCCTCGCGTTGGGCGCGGGGATGTCTTTCGTCCAACCCGGGAATTGGTTCATCGGCTGGGCAGCGTTCTCTTTTCTCTTCCTTCTTTCTTTTGCTTTGCTCACCCTATCCACGCGCTGGGCGGGTAGCAGTCGCGCCTTGGCATGGATGGTCGCGCTGGCCTTTATTCTGAGATTGGCAGGCGGCGTGGCAACCTATCTCATCCTGCCGGTCAATGGATATGATGAACCCGATGACCGCGCCGGTTACGTCTACACCGACGCACATCGCCGTGACGCGCAAGCCTGGGATTTGGCTCAGTCCAAGTTACCGATCTATACGGCCTTTAGTGAATCATACGCGTATGATCAATATGGCGGATTGCTGGGATTCAGTGCACTGGTCTATCGTTATCTTTCACCGGACGCGCATCGCCCGTTGATGCTGGTGTTGTTGTCCGCGTTGATTGCCGCGTTGGGAGTCCCGTTCTTGTGGCGGGCGGCGCGTCAGGTGTGGGGGGATAAAGTCGCGCTGGTCTCAGGTTGGATTTATGCGCTGTATCCGGAAAGCATTTTGCTCGGCGGCTCTGCCATGCGCGAACCCTATCTGATGGGATTCAGCGCGTTCGCATTCTGGGGATTTGCAGATTGGAATCAAAACCGCGGCCGTCATGGATGGCTATGGCTGGGACTCGGTCTCGCCGGAATGTTATTGGTCTCACCGGTTGTGGCATTGGTCACGCTGGTGATCTTCGCGGGATGGTTATATGTTTCGAGTGAACGCGGTCGCATTCCGTGGTGGGCGGTCGGAGTCGCGGCCCTTATTTTTTTGGTGGGGTTGTTCCTGCTTTCCTCCGCGGTGAATCGACAAGGTCAATTTAATACGAATTCGCCGTTTGGAATTCTCGGTGGCTTTTTACATGATGCCGTTCACTGGGATATGTATCAGCTCGAACGCGGTTCAGGCTGGGTGCAAAAATTATTTCACGAGATGCCGGCCGCGCTGCAACTTCCGTTCGTGGTCATCTATGGAATTTTCCAACCGGTTTTGCCCGCCTCGATCTTTGCTCCAACCAAATTGATCTGGCAAATCATCGGTCTCTTGCGCTCGATCGGTTGGTACGCGTTGCTGCCAGCGTTGATCTTCTCGTTCGTGGCTGCGGCGAGTCAAAAGTCCGAGAAAGATCGCAAGCTGTCATATTGGCTGACGATTGTGGTCTGGTTCTGGATTCTGTTGACTGCGCTGCGCGGCGGCGGCGATCAATGGGACAATCCGCGCTATCGAGCCATCCTGTTTTTATGGGAAGCGATTCTCGCGGGGCAGGCAATTGTCGCGTGGTACGAGACGCGTAATCCCTGGTTTTGGCGGATCGTCGCGGCCGAGGTGGTGTTCCTGCTGATCTTCACCGAATGGTATGCCAGCCGTTATCTGCGCTGGAACTTTCAGCTTTCATTTGGGGGCATGGTGGCTTTGATCCTGGGCTTTTGGATTGCGATCGGTGTGGGAGGCTGGCTGTGGGACCGAAGACGCCGCGCTTGACACATTCGAATGTGAGTTTATAATTCAGTCGTTGAATTTTGGTTGGAGGATATTTTATGCCTACTGCTCTCATCACAGGGATTAATGGCCAGGACGGTTCGTATCTGGCTGAACTTCTACTTAAAAAAGGTTACCATGTTGTTGGACTAGTGCGTCGTTCCAGCACACAGAATTACGAACGCATCCAACATTTGTTGGATGATGTAACCATTGTGCAAGGTGACCTGCACGATCAGGGTTCTTTGTTGTCTTTGCTTGAAGAGCACGAGCCAACTGAAGTCTATAATTTAGCTGCGCAATCCTTCGTGGCAGTTTCCTGGAGTCAGGCGGTTCTCACCGGCGAAGTGACAGCCCTGGGCGTCACTCGTTTGTTGGAAGCGATTCGATTTGTCAATCCGAAGATCAAGTTTTATCAGGCCTCAAGCAGTGAAATGTTTGGGAAGGTTGTGGAAGTCCCGCAAAGCGAGAAAACGCCTTTCTACCCGCGCAGCCCGTATGGCGTGGCCAAAGTGTATGGTCATTGGATCACGATTAATTATCGCGTGTCATTTGATATGTTTACTGCCTCTGGAATTTTATTCAATCATGAAAGCCCGCGCCGCGGGCTGGAGTTTGTGACTCGCAAGATCACAGATAGTGTGGCGCGTATTAAGCTTGGCATGGCCAAAGATTTGCATCTCGGCAATCT
>DATKNJ010000317.1:0-12294 GCA_035541395.1 Anaerolineales bacterium | reverse complement strand
ATCACATCGCTGGCATGAGCCCAGCGATGCCTTTCAGCCCCCATCGTCTAGTGGACCAGGACACAACCCTTTCAAGGTTAAAACTGGAGTTCGAATCTCCATGGGGGCACCTCGACGTACGCACAGTGTTCCCGAGACCGCTCCCAAGAGCGGTTTTTTGTTTTATTATCTACGTTATCTCTGTTCATCCCTGTTCATTCCCCGGTAAATCTTGACACTTTCTTGACCCTCCTCCCCTCTTTCTTGCCCCCTATTTGACATACAACCGAATACACTCATATCGTTCAAATTCTTTATGGAGCTACATATGAGCGATCTGATTTACATAGGTCTCACGATCCTGTTCTTCTTTCTCACCTACGGCTTTATCGTCGTCTGTGAACGATTGATGGAGAACAAATCATGAACATCTTATATATCATCACAGGCGTCATTACCCTGATTCTATTTATCTATTTGGTTTTAGCTTTACTGAAACCGGAGTGGTTCGGATGAACATTTTTAGCTGGATTCAAATTGTTTTCTATCTTGTGGTTTTGATTGCCCTGGCAAAACCACTCGGTGCTTATATGGCAAAGGTTTATCAGGGTGAGCACACTTTCCTGGATCGTGTACTTGGTCCCGTTGAACGGTTCATTTACCGCCTCTCTGGCGTCAAACCAGACGAGGATATGAATTGGAAAACCTATGCCGTTGCCGTCATGCTGTTCAACATTCTAGGGTTGTTAGCCGTCTATGCCATTCAACGGCTTCAAGCTTTCTTGCCATTGAATCCGCAAGGACTCGGCGCGGTCTCTCCCGATTCATCGTGGAATACTGCTACCAGTTTTGCTACGAATACGAACTGGCAAGGCTATGGCGGCGAAACCACGATGAGCTACCTTTCGCAGATGCTGGCTTTAACGGTGCAGAACTTCGTCTCTGCGGCAACCGGTATGGCCGTATTGATCGCCTTGATCCGCGGGATCGTCCGCCACACCGCCAAAGGGATCGGCAATTTCTGGGTGGATTTGACGCGTTCAACCCTGTATATTCTTCTGCCGCTCGCCTTCGTAGTGGCGCTCTTGCTTGTCTCTCAGGGTGTGGTTCAAACATTCAGTCCATATCAAACTGTCTCACTGCTTCAACCCACCACGGATGCAAACGGCAACGCGGTCACACAGCAAGTGCTGGCCGTTGGCCCCGCCGCTTCGCAGATCGCCATCAAACAGTTGGGCACCAACGGCGGCGGCTTCTTCAACGTCAACTCGGCGCATCCGTTTGAAAACGCGACGCCATTCTCGAACTTCATCGAAATGCTATCCATCCTCGTGATCTCAGGCGCATTGTGCTACACCTATGGCAAGATGGTAGGAGATACGCGACAGGGTTGGGCTATCCTGATTACGATGACCATCATCATGGTGGCGTTTCTAGCGCTGGCGGTCTGGGCAGAACAAGGAGGCAATCCTGCCTTCGCAAAATTAGGCATTGATCAAGCACAAAGCAACATCAATCCCGGTGGGAACATGGAGGGCAAGGAAGTCCGCTTCGGGGTTGTCAACTCCGCGATTTGGGCAACAGTTACCACATCTGCATCGAACGGATCAGTTAACTCGATGCACGACTCGTTCATGCCACTCGGAGGGCTGGTCCCGTTATTTATGATTCAACTGGGCGAGATCATTTACGGCGGTGTTGGTTCCGGTTTGTATGGCATGTTGGCTTTCGTGATTGTAGCGGTTTTCATCGCAGGCTTAATGGTTGGACGAACACCCGAATATCTCGGCAAGAAGATCGAAGCATATGAAATGAAGATGGCATCGATGATGTTATTGATTCCAATCTTATTGGCAAAAGTAGGCACAGCTATCGCGGTTGTGGCTCCCGCTGGACTCACTTCGATCTGGAATACCGGCGGCCCGCACGGATTCAGCGAAGTGTTATACGCGTTTTCATCTGCCGCCAACAACAACGGTTCTGCGTTCGCTGGATTAAATGCCAACACACCGTTCTATAACACTGCGCTGGGAATCTGTATGTTCTTCGCACGCTATTGGCTGATTGTGCCTGCACTTGCCATCGCGGGATCGCTTGTTCAAAAGAAAAAAGTTCCGGCCAGCAGCGGGACTCTGCCTACACACACGCCACTATTTATCGCCTGGCTGATCGGCGTCATCATGATCGTCGGCGCGCTGAGCTTTATCCCCGCGCTGGCGCTGGGCCCGATCGTCGAACATTTGATGGTCTTTGCTCATTAGATGGATGTGTATCATGACTACTCAAGTTAAAAAACAATCTTCTTTTCGGAGCGAAATTTATCGGCGCGCCATTCTGGAATCGTTTATCAAACTCGATCCACGTTGGATGGTGCGCAATCCGGTCATGTTTGTAGTGGAGGTTGGCAGCGTCTTGACAACTGCTTTGTGGATCCAAGGTTTGATCACCGGAAAAAGTGAAGCTCCGACTGGATTCATCGGCGCGATTGCACTCTGGCTGTGGTTCACCGTGTTGTTTGCAAATTTCTCAGAGGCTGTAGCCGAGGGACGCGGCAAAGCACAGGCCGAGTCGCTGCGTAAAGCGCGACGCGACACACCTGCCAAACTTTTGCGCGAGCCCGCGAACAGCGTGGATGCTGCATTATCCAAAACGTCTGTTGTATCGTCCACGGCCTTGAAGAAAAACGATCTTTACCTCGTAGAAGTAGGCGACATTCTCCCTGCCGATGGCGAGATTGTCACGGGCATCGCATCAGTGGATGAAAGCGCGGTAACGGGCGAATCAGCTCCGGTCGTGCGTGAAGCGGGCGGAGATCGATCTGCAGTGACAGGTGGGACTCGTCTGCTATCGGATTGGCTCATCGTGCGCGTCAGTGCGGACCCCGGGCAGGGTTTCCTCGACCGTATGATCAGCATGGTCGAGGGAGCAAAACGCCAGAAGACTCCGAATGAAATCGCATTGAATATTTTGCTGGCCGGTTTCACGATCATCTTTTTGGTGGTGTGTTCCACATTGTTGGCATATTCATTGTATAGCGTGAACGCGGCTGGAAAAGGCACACCGATCACAATCACAGTTTTGGTCGCGCTGTTAGTTTGTTTGATCCCAACTACGATTGGCGGATTGCTTTCAGCCATCGGCATCGCGGGCATGGATCGCATGATTCAACGCAATGTGATTGCGATGTCTGGCCGCGCGGTAGAAGCCGCGGGTGATGTGGATGTTTTGCTTCTCGATAAAACCGGAACAATCACGCTGGGCAATCGTCAAGCTGTAGAGTTCATTCCTGTGAACGGAGTGAAATCGGAAGAACTGGCTGAAGCTGCCCAATTGGCCTCATTGGCAGATGAGACACCAGAAGGCCGATCGATTGTAGTGCTGGCAAAAGAAAAATATGGTTTGCGCGGACGCACCATGGGCGCCAGCGAAGAGGCTCCCAAAGGAATGAATTTCATCCCGTTCAGCGCGCAGACGCGCATGAGCGGCGTGGACTTCGACGGCACATCGATTCGCAAAGGCGCGCCGGACTCAATCATGACGCTTGTGCAATCCAACGGGAATCATATGCCTGTGGATCTACAACCGACCGTTGAAAACATTGCGCGCGCAGGCGGAACGCCACTTGTAGTAGCGCGCAACAATCAAGCTTTGGGCGTGATTCATCTTAAAGATATTGTCAAAGGCGGGATCAAAGAACGCTTCGCACAACTGCGCAAGATGGGAATCAAAACTGTGATGATCACCGGCGACAATCCACTTACCGCGGCGGCTATTGCGGCCGAAGCCGGCGTGGATGATTTCCTCGCGCAAGCCACGCCCGAAGCCAAACTGACCTTGATCCGAGACCATCAGAGCGGCGGAAAGCTGGTAGCGATGACCGGGGATGGCACCAATGACGCACCCGCGCTGGCACAAGCTGATGTCGCTGTAGCCATGAACACCGGCACACAACCTGCGCGCGAAGCCGCCAACATGGTGGACCTCGATAGCAATCCGACCAAATTAATTGAGATTGTTGAGATCGGAAAACAACTGCTTATGACACGCGGTGCGTTGACCACATTCAGCATCGCCAACGATGTGGCGAAGTATTTTGCGATCATCCCTGCCGCGTTCGCGTCCACGTATCCGGTATTGACCACGTTGAACTTCATGCACTTGGCTACACCGGAAAGTGCGATTCTATCAGCCGTGATTTTCAACGCGCTGATCATCATCGCGTTAATTCCATTGGCTTTGCGCGGCGTACCGTATCGTCCGGTTGGTGCGGCGCAGTTATTGCGCGACAACTTGTTGATCTATGGCGTTGGCGGATTGATCGCGCCGTTCATCGGTATCAAGTTGATCGATATGCTCTTGGTCGCCCTTCATTTAGTATAAAGGACTTGCAATTATGTCCGCTCAAAATGCTCATCCAAAATGGTGGCAAGTTTATCTCGTCTTTCCATTGCTCATCGCGTTGTTCGCTTTGGATAGTCGTCTGAAGCTATCTGTGCGCGGGCACCAAGTGGTGCAGGTTGGAATCATTCTGCTCGTGTATGGATTGATCCATTTGTGGATCAGCGCCAATGCAAAAGCAATTCGCAACACAGATTGGGCAAACTATGACGGAAAAGTCAAAGTGATTACGATCTCTTCTTATCATTCACTGGGCGATGAAATTAAACATGACGAACAGACAATCTTGCAATTACCAGCTTCGGAAATAAAAGGCGCTTTGAGCGACACATTTGAAATGGATTCGATCTCTTTACCCGATAAACATACAGAAGTGTTAGAGAAGGAACAAAAATGATTTCACAATTACGCCCCGCGTTTTTCATGCTATTGATCTTAACCGTTATTACCGGTGTCATCTATCCTTTGGCTGTAACGGGCATCGCACAGGTTTTGTTTCCGCATCAAGCCAACGGCAGCTTGATTATCCAAAACGGCAAAGCGGTCGGTTCGGAATTGATCGGCCAACAGTTCGATGATCCCAAATATTTTTGGGGGCGCCTCTCTGCGACCGGCGATTTTCCGTATAACGCTTTCAACGCGCAAACTCTCACCGGCTCTTCCGGCTCGAATTACGGGCCATTGAATCCTGCTGTGATCAAAGCCGTTCAGGCGCGCGTGGACGCGCTCAAAGCGACTGATCCGACCAATACCGCGCCGATTCCCGTCGACCTGGTCACTGCTTCCGGCAGTGGACTCGATCCGAATATCAGTGTGGCCGCGGCGTTGTACCAAGTCCATCGCGTGGCGCAGGCTCGAGGTCTGAGTGATGCGCAGGTAACTGCTCTTGTACAGAAATATACTCAAGGTCGTCAGTTCGGATTTTTAGGTGAACCGCGCGTCAACGTCCTCGAACTCAATCTAGCCTTGGATGCTGTTCAACAATAGATAATTTTTAGAGTATGCCTGCAAAATACTTTCAGTGTGTCATTCTGAGCTGTGAAGCGGCGAAGAATCTCGTCTCTATCAAACTTGAGACTCTTCTCTACGCTCAGAGTGACACATTTTAAATTTACATACAGACCCTAGAAGGACAAGTGAGATACAATCAATCTGATGGATGCGCGACCGAATCCCGATGAATTGTTAAAACAGATTCAGGCCGAACAACCTGGCCGAGGGCGGCTCAAAATATTTTTGGGTTACGCTGCAGGCGTGGGCAAAACGTATGCCATGCTTGAGGCCGCCCATCAACGTAAAGAACATGGCGTGGATGTGGTGGTTGGTTATGTGGAAACACATCGCCGCGCAGAAACCGAAGCCATGCTGGGAAATTTGGAAGTAATGCCGCGCAAGCAGATCGAATACCGCGGTGTGAACCTGAGCGAAATGGATGTGGACGCCATTTTGAAACGCCATCCCGCGCTGGCCCTCGTGGACGAGTTTGCTCACACCAACGCGCCCGGCTCGCGGCATCCCAAACGCTATCAGGATGTGGAAGAACTGCTCGACGCGGGTATTGATGTATACACCACATTGAACATCCAACATCTCGAAAGTTTGAATGACATTGTCGCGCAAGTGACGGGCATCATCGTGCGCGAAACGATTCCCGATGGCGTCATCGACGAAGCCTCCGAGATCGAAGTGATCGACCTGCCGCCCGATGAGTTGCTGACTCGTTTGAGCGAAGGCAAAGTTTACATTCCCGAACAGGCCAGTCGCGCCATCAATCAATTTTTCCGCAAAGGCAATCTGACCGCGCTGCGCGAGATGTCCCTGCGCAGCGCGGCAGAGCGCGTTGATGGTCAGATGCGCTCGTATATGCAAACACGCGCCATCGCTGGGCCCTGGCCTGCTGCGGAACGTCTATTGGTTTGCATTAGTCCGAGTCCACTGGCCGAGAAATTGGTTCGCAACACGCGCCGTCTCGCGGATGAACTCAACGCCGAATGGTTCGCAGTGTATGTAGAGATCGCGTCCAAGCCGGAGATCAATCCGGCCAATCGCGAACGGATCGGCCGCACATTGCAACTGGCCGAAGAATTGGGCGCCAAGTCGCTGACCATCGCGGGACATTCGATTCGTGAAGCCGTATTGGATTTCGCGCGCAAAAACAATGTAACCAAAGTAGTCATCGGAAAGCCTCTGCGACCGCGCTGGCAAGAGTTATTTTCCGGCTCGATTGTCGATCAACTGGTAAGCGCCAGCGGCGACATTGATATTTATGTAGTCAGCGCACAGGCCGAACTAAATCAACCTGTCATTCCAACAAGTTGGCGACCTCATGCCCCAATCTATCGTTATTTTCTCAGCCTCAGCATGGTGGTATTAGTGACTCTGTTTGGATTTTTGATTCGAACCAGGCTGGAAGCTGTAAATCTGGTCATGCTCTATTTAGGAGTCGTGGTCATCTCCTCGCTTTACCTCGGGCGCGGGCCATCGTTGTTGGCCGCTGTCGCGGGCGTGCTCGGATTCGATTTCTTTCTCGTGCCTCCCTACTTAACGTTCGCAGTCAGCGACACGCAATTTGTTTTAACCTTTATCGTTTTTTTCGTCGTTGGCCTGGTCGTGAGTCAATTGACCGCGCAAGTGCGCGAACAGGCTGAAGCTGCTATTCAGCGCGAGGCGCAGACTTCTGCGCTTTATAACCTTGGCCGCGATTTGACCTCCGCGACTGGTTTGGAACAAGTTACCAGCATTATCATTGCTCATATCGCGCAAGCCCTGGGACGCGAAGTCGCCATCTTCATGCCGGACTCTCACAACCAGATGCAAACCGTTGCCAGTTCGCAAAATTACGAACCCGATTCGAACGAACTGGCAGTTGCTTCCTGGGCCTTTGAGCATGATCAACCCGCCGGCCGCAGCACCGATACTTTGCCTGCCGCATCCTTGCGCTGCCAGCCGCTCAAAACTCCGCGCGGCCTGATCGGCGTTCTTGGCATTCGCCCGAAAGAACCAATTACTCTTCTTACACCGGAACAACGTCAAACGATAGCTTCGTTTGCAAATCAGGCCGCGCTCGCCATGGAACGCGCCAGCCTGGCCGATCAAGCGCGTCAAACTGAACTATTGCAGGCTACCGAAAAATTGCAAACGGCTTTGCTGAATTCGATCTCACACGATCTGCGCACACCATTGGTCGCCATCACCGGCGCGTTGAGCGCACTCGATGAAGACAACGACGCGCTGGATTCCACATCTCGCAGTTCGCTGATCGAAAATGCGCGCGGCGAAGCGGACCGATTGAATCGTCTCGTTGGAAACCTGCTCAATATCACACGCATCGAAGCGGGCGCGCTCAAACTTTCGCTTGAGCCTTGCGACGTTGAAGACATTGTCAGCTCTTCGCTCGAGGCCGTGGAAAACCGTCTCCAGAATCGGCCAATCAAAGTTGATGTTCAATCCAATCTGCCATTGATTCAACTCGACTTCGTGTTGATCACACAAGTGCTCGTCAACCTGCTCGATAATGCCATCAAATATTCTCCGCTCGATCAACCCATTGAAATCTCAGCACGTCGCGATGATCGTCAACTCATCATCATGGTGGATGACCGCGGCCCCGGCATTCCAACGGAAGATTTGGAACGCGTCTTCGACAAGTTCTATCGCGTCCAGCACCCGGGGAACATCAGCGGCACAGGCTTGGGACTCTCGATCTGCCGCGGGATTGCCGAAGCGCACGGCGGACACATTCACGCGGAAAACCGCCTCGGCGGCGGGACCCGCATCCTGCTCTCGTTACCGATCACTTAATCCATGCCCGAAGCTTCACTGCGCATCCTCGCCGTAGATGATGAACCCGCCATTCGACGCTTTCTGCGCGCCTCGCTTTCCGCGCACGGCTATACAGTTTATGAAGCCAGCAGTGGACAGGAAGCATTGGAAGCCGCGCGCGCCCATCGCCCGGATTTGTTGATCCTCGATCTCGGTTTGCCCGACCTCGATGGCGTGGAAGTTACACGCGCGCTGCGTGAGTGGACACAAGTTCCAATCATTATTCTCTCCGTGCGCGAGCAGGAAGTCGATAAGATCGCGGCGCTGGATGCCGGTGCGGACGATTACCTCACCAAGCCGTTTGGCTTGGGCGAATTGTTGGCGCGCATCCGCGTCGCGTTTCGCAGGCAAGCTGCCGGCGCGGCCGAACCCATTTTCAGCGTTGAAGGACTCGAGGTAGACCTCACCAGCCGAACGGTCCGCGTAGATGCGAAAGAAGTTCAACTCACACCTACCGAATATGATCTCCTGCGAGTCCTTGTCCAACACGCGGGCAAAGTGTTGACCCATCATCAATTGCTTCGCCAAGTTTGGGGCGAAGGCTATGACGATATGCATATCCTGCGCGTGAACATCAGCAACCTGCGCAGCAAGATCGAACCCGATCCCGCCCGTCCTAAATATATTCATACCGAGCCGGGCGTGGGCTACCGCCTCAAAATTTGATTACCCAAATGGGTCATAAAAAATTCCCACTTGACAAGTTAATTCCAACTCTGTATACTATTTTTACTAACACGTGTTAGCAAGGACAGTTTTTGATGCCAACTGCGAGGCGAGCGACTAGTTTCGATGTAGCAAAAATGGCTGGTGTTTCCCGAACTACTGTCTCTTTTGTACTCAATGACGTCAAAGGATTCAATATTTCCCTAGAAACGCGCCAAAAGGTCCTTGAAGCAGCAGAACGTTTGGGGTACGTTCCTGATGCTTCTGCTCAAGCTCTGGTAAGCCGTCGGACAAGGGCACTAGGCTTAGTGATGACACGTAGCCCCCACTATATTTCAACAGATGCTTTTCTACCCCGAATCATTGCAGGATTAATGGACGTGGTCAAAGAACGCAAATTGCGCCTTTTGATTGAGTCTGTAGATATGGAACACCAGGATCGCGCCTATCTCGAGTTGGCTCGCGCCAAACACATTGACGGCATGCTTCTACTCACACCTCGAATTGATGATGTTGGCTTGAGGAAACTCGAACAGGTTGATATGCCTACCGTGATTATGGGAGAGCTTGTTGGCACGAACCTATACTCAGTTGATATTGATAACTGTCTGGCTGCCAAAAAAGGAGTTCAATACTTGTTGCAGCTCGGGCATCGGCAAATTGCTTGTATTACAAACGCACCTCCCTCTTATAGTGCAGCCGCGGATCGCGTGTCAGGCTACAAAGAGGCCCTTACTTCCGCTGGAATTGCGCCTGACGATAGCTTGATCCGCTACGCCGATTTCGACCCGCAAAGCGGCTACAAACAAATGAAATCCCTACTTGCACAAAAACAGAAGTTTACGGCCATTTTCATTGCGAGCGATAACGTGGCAATGGGTGCCTTTGCAGCGCTCCATGAAACAGGAATTAGAGTACCAGAAGACATTTCGGTGCTCGGTTTTGATGATATCCCCTGGGCCGAATATTCTAATCCGCCGCTCACTACCATACGGTTGAACGCGCAAGAGTTGGCCCGAAAAGCTTGTTTTGTTTTGACAGATCTGCTTGAAGGCAAAGATGTTCCACAGAAGAGGCAGATTTTGGATACGGAGCTTGTTATCCGTAAATCGTGTGCTAGCCTTACTAATTCTTGAAAGGAGGTAGGTTATTGCGAACAAATCACTAACTAAAAACTACCTAATTAACCAAATCCTATTCTTTTCGCGAGGAGAAAAATGAACAATAAGTCGATTCTATGGTCAGTAGTCAGCCTTTTGGTTTTGGCGTCTCTCGCCTTATCCGCCTGTGGGACTCCTGCAACGCCGACAGCCGCTCCTGCAACAGCCATGCCAGCAACGCAGGCACCTGCTGCGACCCAAGCCCCTGCTGCTACTGCTACAACCGCTGCAGCTTCCAATGACTTTGTAGCCCGTGCTATGGCCGGTGAGTTCAAAGGAACAACCGTAACAGCTACAGGTCCGTTTACGGATGCAGACGCACAGAAGTTCAACGCCACCATGGCTGACTTCGAACAGAAGACTGGCATCACTATTCAATACAACGGCGACAAGAACTTTGAAGCCTCGATCAAAGCTGAGATCGAAGGTGGCAATCCGCCTGATATCATTGACTTCCCGCAACCCGGGTTGTTAGCCAGCTTTGTCAAGGAAGGCAAGATCGTCGATCTGAGCAAGAATCTGAATGTGGACGCGATCAAAGCCAATTACAATCCCTACTGGATCGACCAATCCATGATGCCTGATCAGAACGGCAATATGATCATGGCCGGCATTTGGGAACGCGTGAATGGCAAGGGCTTTGTTTATTATCCCAAGAAGGCTTGGGATGCTGCTGGATATCAAGTCCCAACCACATTCGATGACCTGCAGAAACTGATGGACCAGATGGTCGCAGACGGCACTCCCCCGTGGTGCATCGGCATTGAGTCTGGTGCTGCTACCGGTTGGGTTGCCACTGACTGGATTGAGAACATCATGCTGCGCACCACCACCCCGGAGAATTATGACGCCTGGGTACAGGGCAAGCTGAAATTCTCTTCTCCTGAAGTCACAAACGCTGCGCAAATCATGGCAAAGATCTGGACCAATCCGAAGTACGTGTACGGCGGTAATGCTTACATCGTCAAGACCAGTTTTGGTGACTCAACCCTGCCAATGTTCGATGCAAGCGGCCCGAAGTGCTTCATGAATATGAACGGCAACTTCATTTCGAGCTTCTTCCCAGCCGGCCTTAAATCTGGTGTTGATTATGGTGCATTCTATTTCCCGCCGATTGATCCGCAGTATGGCTCGCCGATGGAAGTCGCTGGTGATATTTGGGGCGCGACCAATAACCGCCCCGAAGTTATGGCTGTGATGCAGTACTTCACCATGGGCGAACACCTGAAAGTCTGGATGGAACAAGGCGGCGCTATCGCTCCCCAGAAGGATGCTGACATCAGTTGGTACGGTGATCCAATCGATAAGGTAGTAGGTGCAGCCGTTTTGAATGCTGGAACGCTGCGCTTCGACGGCTCCGATTCGATGCCGAGCGCTGTTGGCGCTGGCACATTCTGGAAGGAAATGACCAGCTTTGTCTCCGGCTCTGAGGATCTCACAACCGCATTGAAGAACATCGACGCCTCCTGGCCGTCACAATAGTTTTCTGATTTGTTACAATAGAAAGGTCGGCTCACTGCAGGGTGAGCCGACCTGCCATTTCGCCGGAATTCATTTCCGAAAATTAGCTGGTTGACAAGCCAAAAGAATCTGTATAGGAAGTTTTGTTAATGCTTTAGGCCGTTTTTTGATTGCTCCTCTCATCTTATATACGCCAAAGAGAAAGGATCAAGATCATGTCTGAATCCAAAGTTAAGGCTATGAGAGAACGTATGTCGGGCATTCGAGCTGTCCGTATCTTGGTCGGTCTTTTGCCACTGGTTGTTACGGTTGTCTTGCTTACATGGGGAATGTTTTTTATCAGAGATGTACAAGCGGGCAAGATTCCCCTGTCACAACCAATTACTGTATTGCTTGCAATTATTTGGGGAGTCGGGGGAATCGTTCTACTCTTCACGATGGGCAATTTCTTTATTGAACAATTTCCTGAAAAATGGGTAAGGCGCCTCGAGCCTTTCCTTTTCATTGGCCCGGCACTTGTGATGCTCACTTGGGCATTGGTTTTGCCAACCTTCGAGACCATAGTGGCCAGTTTCTATGACCAGGCAAGCCAGCATTTCGTGGCATGGAAAAATTATATATTTGTCTTTACAGACCCCGGTATGTTAGCTGTATTCCGCAATAATCTGTTATGGATCATCTTTGGAACCACCTTCACCGTTGGAGCCGGGCTGTTGATCGCAGTGCTCGCAGACAGAAGCAATTTTGAAAATGCCGCCAAAGCCATGATCTTTCTCCCAATGGCAATCTCTTTCGTGGGAGCAGGGGT
>DATKNJ010000316.1:0-5147 GCA_035541395.1 Anaerolineales bacterium | reverse complement strand
CGGAGAAGGTTTCGTCTACACAGACGGCAGCTTCAAAAAAGAAGACTGTTAAGAAGTCAAGGAAAAAGTAATAGCTATGCGCGAATGACCGGCCTCAATTCAAAGAGTTGAGGCCGGTTTTTTATGGAATAAAATTTACTTCTTAGTCGCGGGGCGGAAAGGATATTGCGGAATCTCGTGGCGGAACTCGTACGAGTCCATAATGGCTTGAAGGATTTTGGCTTGCTCCGGTTTTACTTCTTTAAACTCCAGACCAATATTTTTATATTGCGGACTGATATCGCCTTGGCACCAGGCCACACGCGCCGGCAGATTCAACTTTTTGATCTTCACGTTTTCCAGGTCTGGGATTTCCAATTGCAAAGCAACTGTTTCATTTGCTTCAAATTGTTTCTCGCTGATCACCATGGCGCCAGCAGGTGTCAGATCCGATAAATATCCCAATAGATTTCCTCGCCCTAAATCATAAACCTGGGAATAAGAAGTTAGATTTTTACGAAACTGTTTGCGTCGTTCCTGCATAAGTAAAGTCTTCCGTGCCTAGTGTACATAATCCTAATGACAGAATCAATTGCATTTTTATGGTAAAAATGGCGCCATGCGTTGGATTTATATCTCTCCCCATTTGGACGACGCCGTCCTTTCCGCGGGCGGCTTGATTTATGAACAGACCCGGGCCGGAATCCCGGTCGAGATCTGGACCTGTATGTCTGGTTTCCCGCCGGATGCGGAAGTCTCATCCTTGGCGCAATCCATGCACGAGCAATGGGGTTTCGCGTCCGCCGAAGAGACCATCCGCTTGCGCCGCCTCGAAGATGACCGTGCGGCTTCCATCCTCGGCGCAAAAACCTTCCATTATGACTTTTTGGATTGTATCTATCGTCGCTCTGCGAGCGGTGACTGGGAATATCCGAGTGGCGTTTTCGACCCTCCTCATGCCTCGGAAGCGGACCTTCCCAAGCAGATCACCCGCGCCATCTCGGCTCGCCTCCACGCGGACGATGTGCTGGTCTGCCAATTTGCAATTGGTTCTCACGTTGACCACGTCATCGTGCGGCGCGCGGTCGAGGGGCTGAGCTTGCCGCTGTTTTACGATTGCGACATCCCGTACTTGTTCAACCACCCCGAAGATTTTACGCCGAACACGGCCGGGAAGAAGGAAACGGTTTATGCGGTCTCAGAAGCGGGCTTGGGGTTCTGGCAGGAGGCAGTGATGGCCTATTCGTCCCAGCTTTCTATGCTGTTCGAGAGTCCTGAGCATTTGCGGAAATCCCTGCGTGATTATTGGGCAAAAAAGCAGGGAATCTCACTTTGGCAGGTCAGATAAACAGTTCTTTGGGAAAAATATGGCAGTTTGGTCTTAAAAACAAAAGGGACTTGATTCCCCTTCTGAATCATGATATATTAAGGCCGCTTTCCCAAAACCATATTGGCAAGTGATAAGTTGCATCTCTAGTTAGAGATGCAAAATTCTATTATAGGCAGGATAATCATGCCGACCAATTTCCTGACAAAAGAGGGCTTTCAAAAGCTTCAAGAAGAGCTTGACTACCTGCGCACTACCAAGCGCCAGGAAGTGGCTGACCGCCTGCACGAGGCCATGGAGGGCGGCGAACTGATCGAGAATGCCGAGTACGAGGCAGCCAAAAATGAGCAGGCCTTTGTAGAAGGCCGCATCCAGGAGCTGGAGATGCTCTTGGCGACCGCGCGCGTCATCGAAGATGCCAGCAAGGAAAAGACGGGGACTGTTCAGGTGGGTTCAAAGGTCACCATCAAGGAACAAGGCTTCGATCCGGAAACATACGTGATCGTGGGTGCGGCAGAAGCGAATCCGCGCGAGGGCAAAATCTCCAACGAGTCGCCGATTGGCAAGGCCATCCTTAACCGTCACCAAGGCGAGGAAGTTACAGTGGAAACGCCGAGTGGCACGTATAAGGTTAAAATTGTCAAAGTGAGTTAGCAGGAGCGCACCTGTCTTGGCCCCGCGCACCTGTGCAAGGACGCGGGGCTTTTTTTACGAATCGATTCCCCTCCTTTTGGAGAGGAAAAAGGTGAGGAAGTTCCCGCATTATTTTTATCCCAGCCTTCAAATCAGCAAGAAGGAAGCGAATCACATGCCAGACTATTCATCTCTTGAAAAAATCCGTTTGCAAAAAATTGAAGAATTGCGCGCGGAAGGAGTCGAAGCCTATCCGACTCGAGCGGAGCGCACACATACCTCGGCGCAGGCAATTGCGGAATTTGAAGCCGCCGAGAAAAGTGGCGGAGAGGTCAAAGTCACATTGGCCGGACGCATCCGCGCCACGCGCGCCATGGGCAAGTTGACCTTCGCTCATATCGAAGACGGCTATGGAAAAATCCAGTTGTTCTTCCGCGTCAATGAAGTGGGCCAGGAGCGCATTGATTTTTTCAACAAGATGTTCGATATCGGTGATTTCATCCAGGCGACCGGCGTGATGATGCGGACGAAGACCGGCGAAGTCACGCTTCTCGTCCACGACTTCAAGTTGCTCGCCAAAGCTGTGAGCCCTCTCCCCGCCGACAAGGATGAGAAGCTCGAAGATGGCACCGTCCTCCGGCATGCCGCGCTCGAAGATTCAGAACTACGCGCTCGTCAGCGTTACGCGGATTTGGCGGTCAATCCGGAAGTGCGCGAGACCTTCCGCAAGCGCGCCGCGATTGTACGCGCCTTGCGCGAGTTTTTGGATGACAAAGGTTTTCTCGAAGTCGAGACTCCCATCCTTCAACCGTTGTACGGCGGCGCGGCCGCGCGTCCGTTCATCACGCATCACAACGAACTTGAACAGGACATGTATTTGCGTATCTCATTCGAGTTGTATCTCAAGCGTTTGTTGGTGGGCAATCTTGAGAGGGTCTATGAGATCGGCCGCGACTTTCGCAATGAAGGCGTATCGTTCAAGCACAATCCCGAATTTACGCAACTGGAATTTTATTGGGCTTATGCCGATTATTTGCAGGTCATGGAACTGACCGAGCAAATGGTTTCGTACGTCGCGCAGAAAGTCAATGGCACGACCAAAGTGAAATATGGTGAACACGAGATCGATTTCAAACCTCCGTGGCCGCGGCTGGAAATGCGCGCCGGCATTTTGCAAACTAGTGGCATCGATATTGCCGAGCACAAGACTGCGGAAGATCTATTCAAAGCCATTGTCAAGAAACATCCAAAGGCGACTCCCGAACCGAACATGACGCGCGGTAAGCTGATCGATTTTCTGTTGGGCGAATTTCTTGAGCCGACTCTGATTCAACCAACATTTCTCTTTGATTATCCGCGCGATATTTCGCCGTTGGCCAAGTCCAAGCCCGGCGATCCATTGACCGTGGAACGCTTTGAAGGTTACGCGGCGGGCTTTGAATTATGCAACGCCTTTACCGAATTGAACGATCCGCTCGATCAGGAACAACGCTTCCTCGAAATGGGCCGCGACTATGCCGCCGATGATGAGGAGAAACATCCGCTCGATGAAGACTATCTGCGCGCCATGCGATATGGTATGCCTCCGTGCGGCGGATTTGGCATGGGCGTGGATCGTCTTGCGATGTTGTTGACCGATAAACATTCCATTCGTGAAGTGCTGTTGTTCCCGGCGTTGCGGAAGGAAGAATAATTCTTGTAAGGGCGAATGACCATCCGCCCTTATGTGTTTGACAAGATGAAAAATAAAGCTCTTATTTTTGGCGATGTTATTGCTCTCACCATCATTACGATCATTGGCTTTGCGACTCATGGCGAAACGGGGCTCTCGTTTCTGCCGCGCATGTTGACAACATTGATCCCGCTATTGATCAGTTGGTTCCTGCTCGCGCCGTGGTTTGGACTGTTTGATTCTCAAATTACATTTCAGGCGCGTTCCTTGTGGCGTGCGCCGCTTGCCATGCTCCTCGCCGCGCCGTTGACTACCACCCTACGTGCCATATTATTAAGTGAATCCTCAATACCGATTTTTACATTGGTTTTGGGAATCACCTCCGCGTTGGGGTTGTTGATCTGGCGCGCGCTGTGGGTTTGGATCCGCCGTTCGAAGGCCGCACCAACTTCAAGTCGGCGTGAGACGCGCAGCGAGTCATAGGCAAAATCTTCTCCGTGATAAAATAACTTCCATGGACGAACTCGCCCTTATCCGCGATGCCCAGCGTGGGGACTTAAACGCTTTCAATACACTTGTCCTTAATTATCAGGATATGTTATTCAACACTGCTCTGCGCATCCTCAGCGATGAAGAAAAAGCTGCCGATGCCGCGCAGGATGCATTCATTTCTGCCTTTCGGAGTATCTCGACCTTTCGCGGCGGATCGTTTAAAGCCTGGCTACTGCGCACGGTCACCAATGTTTGTTATGACGAACTGCGCCGCAAGAAACGTCGTCCAACGATTCCACTTGAAGTTGAAACCGAAGACGGCGATGAAATGGAAACGCCGCGCTGGTTGGCCGATCCGAATCTTTCGCCGGAGCAGGAAGCCGAAGCCGACGAACTCGAACATGCCATCCAGCATTGCCTTGACGCGCTGCCCACTGAGTTTCGCGCGGTAGTGGTCTTGGCCGATATTCAAGGCCTCGATTACACCGAAGTCGCGGCCTCAGCGCGTGTGCCGCTTGGCACTATCAAAAGTCGTTTGGCGCGCGCGCGTTTGCGCCTGCGCGAATGCCTGCAAGGCTTTGCGGAACTTTTACCTGCCGCGTTTCGTCTGGAAGAAGAACAAATATGACCAGTCCTTCTTTTCGAGACGTAGAACAACTTTCAGCTTATTTGGACGGGAAACTATCGCAGGCCGATTCGACGCGTCTGGAAGCTCGACTCAAATCAGACCCTAACTTGCACGCCATTATGGACGATTTATCCCAAACCCGCGCGCTGCTCCGCAAACTGCCTTCACGCCGCGCACCGCGTAACTTTACACTGACTCCCAAAATGGCCGGTGTCAAACCGCCATTACCGCGTGCTTATCCCGTGCTTCGTTTTGCGACAAGTGCTGCGAGCGTGTTGCTCGTCTTTTCTTTCGCGACGAATGCACTGACTCCGCGCTTTGCTGCCGCAGCTCCTGCGCCGATGGCCGCGTATGGCATGGGCGGCGGCGGCGCTGAAGCCGCGGCCACTCAAGCTCCAGCCGCGACGGAAATGCCG
>DATKNJ010000315.1:0-4499 GCA_035541395.1 Anaerolineales bacterium | reverse complement strand
GACTTTCCCTGAAACCGAAGTTCTGACCAATTTGGTGTCGCGTGTTTTTCGTATCGAGGATGTGACCGCGGGCGATTCTCAGCGCGGATTGATCGCGCGTTATCGCGGACAATTGTTAAATGAAGATTCGGCAGCCGCGTATGATCAATTGGCAGATTGGCTGCTCCCGTATAACATCACGCCTTTGTTTCGACGCGAGAAAGACGGTGGGCAAGTGATCCTGTTGATTCCGCGTCGCCCGGATCCGAAGCCTGCACGCGTTTGGATCAATGTATTGCTGTTCATCCTGACCGTGTTCAGCGTAATGCTGGCCGGCGCACAACCAAGTGATCCCGTCCCGCCGAATTTTTGGGGACAGGCAAAAGTCCTTCTTCATAGCATTTTCTCCGGTTGGCCGTTTGCGTTGAGTCTGCTCGGCATTTTGGTGACTCATGAATTCGGTCATTATCTGATGAGTCGCTATCACAAGACTCAAGCTACTTTGCCGTATTTCATTCCTCTTCCGTTCAGCATTTTGGGAACGATGGGCGCGGCCATTGTTATGCAAGGCACGCCAAAGAACAAACGGATTCTGTTTGACATCGGCGTGGCCGGGCCGTTAGCTGGTTTGATTGTCGCGATTCCAGTGTTGTGGTTGGGACTTTCTTTTTCCAAAGTGGATACGATTACCAATATGGTATATCCCGCGCTCAAACCCGGAGAGAGCGCATATTGCTCGAATCCAAACTTCTTGAGTAATGGCGCTTACACTTGTTCGGAAGATAATTTCTTTGAAGGCAATTCCTTGTTCTACTTGGGAATCAAATATCTAAAGTTCGGTCAATTGCTGCCTGCGCCAGTCAGTTATAACGGACAGTCGAAGATGGTGTATTGGGCGCGTTATTTCTTCACTGGGCATCCGATTCCGATGAATGGCAAGGATGTGATGATTGATCCGGTGGCGTTCGCGGGTTGGGCTGGGTTGCTTGTTACCATGTTGAACCTCGTACCGGTCGGCACGTTGGATGGCGGGCACGTGGTCTATTCGCTGTTCGGCGATAAGGCTGCCAAAGCGTTTCCATTTATTCTTGTGCTTCTCGGTTTGCTGGGCTTCTTCTGGACGGGTTGGTGGTTGTGGGCGGTGCTGTTGTTGTGGCTTGGACGAGTCCGCGCGGAGCCGCTCGACCAGATCACGGAACTCGATCCGGTGCGCCGAGTTATCGCGGTGATCACGTTGATTCTGTTTGTGCTGGTCTTTGTCCCCGCGCCGTTCGTCACCTTTTAGTGAATGAAGCGAATCTTTTGCTTTGTTCTTTTATTCGTTTGGCTGTTGACGGCTTGTGCGCCGAGCGGGACGGAGATTCCCGCCACCGATCAGGTTGCAACGAAACAGCCACCGTCGACGCGTACGCCGGTTGTATCGGCCACCAGCACATCGGTCCAGCCTGACGCGTTGAAAGGTGTCACGGTTCAGGTTTGGCATCCGTGGTTTGGCGTTGAAGCGAATCTGTTCAATGATATGGTCTCGGAATTCAACAGTCAGAATCAGTGGGGCATCCAACTTGTAGCGACCAGTCAATCGAATTACACCGCGTTGTACGAAAACGTGACTGCCGCACTGCCGACCATGCAACGGCCGGATTTGGTGATCGCATTGCCAGAGCAAGCGCGCGCTTGGGACGCGAACACTTATTCAGTGGACTTGACGCCGTATCTCAAAAATCCTCAATATGGTTGGAGCGATGAACAGCTCAATGATTTTGCGCCGGTGTTCTTGAGTCAGGATCAAGACGGTTCGCGCCGCATTGCTCTGCCGATTCAACGCAGTGCGCGTTTCATGTTATGGAATAAAACTTGGGCGAGTGAACTTGGCTTTGCTTCGCCGCCCGCTTCACCAGAAGATTTTCGCGAACAAGCTTGCCGCGCACATCAGTCCATGCTTACGGACGCCACGCCGAATAATGACGGCTTCGGCGGCTGGCTGATCGATACGGACTCGATGACCGCGCTCTCATGGCTGTTGGCATTCGATGGCGGCGTGTTGGAAGGCAACGATTATCGTTTCCTCACGCCAAACAATATCTCGGCCTTTGAATTCATCAAGAAGTTGCAGGAGTCGGGTTGCGCCTGGCAACTCACCTCTGACTCGGATTCGTTTCAGGCTTTTGCTGCGCGTCACGCGTTGTTCATCTCCGCCGATTTGGCAGATTTTCCGAACATCTCACGCGCGTTCGCGGATGCCAATAATGCTGACGAATGGGTTGCGTTGCCATTCCCCGGCGAAACCAAAAGCATCCTGACGGTGTATGGTTCCTCGTTCGTGATTCTCCCATCGAGCGACAAAGAGCAACTGGCAAGCTGGCTCTTCATCAGTTGGATGTTGAAACCGGAGAACGATGCGCGTTGGGTGCAGACCATGGGATTCTTTCCGCTTCGCACCTCGACCATGAATCTGCTGGCCGATTATCAAGCGACTCATCCACAATGGGCGGAAGCCGTTAAACTGATTCCCGAGGCGCAGATCCAACCGCAACTGGCTTCGTGGCGCAACGTGCGCGTGATGCTTTCGGATGGATTCGATTACATGTTCCGCATGAACATTCCGTCGGGCCAGATCGCCGCAGTGTTGGCGCAGATGGAATCCACTTCACACGATATTAGCAAGTGAAACAATTTGGAGATCAGTTGTGCAAAATAGATTTTCAGAATTTTGCAGCATGATATTTGCGTAGGATATGAAAATGGAATGTTCGATATCGAACATTCCATTTTTTTGTCTATGATTCCAAAATATGAGTATCCACCGATTCTGATTGCCGGATTGACTCGCGCGGTTTTGTTTGGGCGTCGCCGCGATTTTCATCTCGATTCGCAAGCTTGCATTCGGGATTTGAATCCGCCATTGCGCGTGTTGGGCGAAGAGAATATCCCGCAACGCGGTCCATGCCTGATTGTGATGAATCACTATTTCCGGCTAGGCTTTCATGTTTGGTGGCTGTCGATGGCGATCTCTTCGCTGATTCCAATGAAACACACCTGGCTGCTGGCTTCCGAATGGACCGCGCCCGGTCAATGGTATGAGCCGATCAAAAGCGGCATCTCACGTTTCGTCTCGCGGCGGTTATCAGAAGTGTATGGGTTCCTTCGTATGCCACCGATGCCGCCGCGTCCGCAGGATGTGGAAGCGCGGGCACGCGCCGTGCGTAATGCCTTGAGTTATGTGGAGCACGCGCCGAATCCTGTTTTATGCATAGCCCCCGAAGGCGGCGATATGCCTGGAGGAAAGTTATCCTGGCCGCCATCAGGAGTTGGTCGCTTTTTGTGTTTGTCGGCTGAACGCGGATTGCCGATCGTTCCGGTCGGCGGATGGGAAGAAGCCGGGGCATTGACTGTCCGTTTTGGCGCGGCGTACCCGCTTCAAGTCCCGCGCGAGGCGAAGCCCGATGTGCGCGATCACGCTGCCGCGCAAATTGTCATGAAAAGCATTGCTTGTCTGTTGCCCGAATCCCTGCGAGGAGATTTTGCATGAAGAAACTTTCGTTGCCGCAAATGATTGTGTTGAACGCGAATTGGGTTGGGCTGTCGTTCATGTGGAACGCGCTGCATCCGATCATCCTGCCCGCAGTCTTGCTCAATTATGTGCCCGACGCGAAAAAGAATACATACCTTGGCCTGTTGACTTTCGCGGGGCTATTGATCGCGATGATCGTTCAACCAGTGGCGGGCGCGCTCTCTGACAACTGGCATTCGCGTTGGGGTCGTCGCCGCCCGATGATGGTGATCGGCACGTTGTTCGATTTTGTGTTTCTTTCGTTGATGGCTTGGGCTGGCGGTTTGGTTTGGCTGGTGATCGGATACATCGGTTTGCAGTTGAGTTCCAATTTTGCGCACGGCCCGTTGCAAGGGCTTTTGCCTGACCGCGTTCCAAAAGAACAACTCGGCGTGGCGAGTTCGATCAAAACTTTTATGGATATGTTCTCGCTGATTATTGCATCGCTGCTCGCGGGACGTTTACTTGATCCCGTTACCCGCGACCCGACTCTCATCCTGGCTGTGGTGATCGGCCTGATGGCGATCTCTGCTTCGATCACGATTTTCGGCACGCCAGAAGAACCAACTGATTCTTTGCAAAATGAAAATCGGCCTCTGCTCAGCAAAGAGACATTTCAAATTGATTTACGAGCAAATGTTTCTTATTGGTGGGTGATCGCGGAGCGCGCTTTGTTTTTGCTTGGTATCTATGGTGTGCAGGCTTTCGCACAATATTATTTGCAGGATGTGTTGCGTGTGCCCGATCCACCGAAGCAGACTGGCGATTTGTTGGCTGCATTGACTGTCTCGCTTGTGGTTTTGGTTTTGATCGGCGGCTGGCTGGTGGATCGTTTGGGATCGAAGCGCGTGCTTTATGCGGCCAGTATTTTAGCAACGATCGGTATGGTCTTAATGGTGATTGTGCGTAACATGAATGGTTTATTTATTTTCGGAGGAGTACTGGGCGCAGGCATGGGATTATTTCTCAC
>DATKNJ010000314.1:0-5097 GCA_035541395.1 Anaerolineales bacterium | reverse complement strand
GTTCCGTTTACCACGCTGCGCGAAGATGGCCCGCTCGGTCCTGGTTCGCTTCAACAATATATTGAGTACGATCCCGAATATCATTACTTCAACTTCACACAGGAAGATAAAGAACGTCTGCGCCCGGCGGTGTTGTTCGATTTGTTGGTCAACAACGCCGACCGCAAAGGCAGTCACGTGTTGGTTGAAAGCGGGACGAATAAAATCTGGTTGATCGATCACGGCATTTGTTTTCACGAATATGACAAATTGCGGACTGTGATTTGGGACTTCGCAGGCGAACGGATTCCCGATGAGTTGCTATCCATGCTCTCGTGTCTTTCCTTGGACAAAAATTTGCTCGCTGACCTTCAGCGTTATCTCAGCTTGGGCGAGATCACTGCGTTGCGCTCACGCGCAAAAGCGCTGATGAAGTCGCGCGTTTTCCCCGAGCCGCCTCCCGGCCGACGCGCGTTCCCGTATCCGCCGATCTGAAAACAACGAGTCGATGAATTTGACTCGTTGTTTTTATCTGACGGTAAAATAGATAAACTTTTTTCGCGTGAAGGAGTTCTTATGTCTCATTGTCGCTTGGCCTTGATCGGATTCGGGAACGTGGCGCGTTCACTCGCGCGCCTTTTGCTTCGCAAGCAGGCAGTGCTCGAAAAGAATTACGGCATCACTTTTTCCTTCATGGGTATCGCCACTAGTCGTCACGGATGCGCAGTAAATCCAAACGGACTCGATATTCAAAAAGCCCTCTTGTTGGTTGAAAGTGGAAAAGATATTTCTTCGCTTTCAACAGCTCAAGTGAAAGATTCTCTTGCCGTCATTCAACATTCCTCCGCGGATGTGATGTTCGAGAACAGTCCTGTCAATCACGTAAATGGTCAGCCCGCGATCGATCATGTGCGCGCTGCGTTAAACGCGGGCATGCACGTCTTCACTGCCAACAAAGGCACAGTCGTTCACGGCTATCGCGAATTGACCGAATTGGCAAAATCCAAAGATCGCAAATTTTATTTTGAGTCGACTGTGCTTGGCGGCGCGCCGCTTTTTTCGATTTTCCGCGAAGCGTTGCCTGCTGCGGATTTGGTCTCATTCAAAGGCATCATCAATTCCACTACGAATATTATTCTCTCACGCATGGAACGCGGCGAATCATTTGATGACGCTGTTAAATATTGTCAATCGATCGGCGTGGCCGAAACCGATCCCTCCGCGGATGTGGATGGTTGGGACGCTGCCATTAAAGTCGCGGCGCTCGTCACGGTTCTGATGGATACGCCGCTCACGCCTCAACAAGTCGACCCAACCGGGATTCGCGGAATTACGCCAGAGATGATCGTCAGCGCCAAATCCGAAGGCAAGCGTTGGAAGCTGGTTGCTTCTGCCGAAAGAACCAAAGATGGCAAGATCAAAGCCAACGTCGCGCCGGAGCTTGTTTTGCCCTCTTCGCCATTGTATGGCATGCAGGATTCATCCACCGGCCTCACTTTTCGTACTGATGTCATCACCGATTATTCGATCACAGCTTCCGAGCGCGAAGATATGAAAAGCGGCCCGGAAGAAACGGCCTACGGCCTCTTCGCAGATTTTATCAACGCAGTGAAATAATGCCCGAGCTGACTCAATCTGCCCTATTAGCTTATCTTGACCGTTGGGAAGAATATGTGGACAAGTTCAACCGTCTCCCCGCGGATCGTCAGGCTGCGTTTCTGCACGAACAAGGTTTCCCGCGCCTGCGCGATTTGCTGGCGCATATCATCGGCTGGTGGGAGGAAGGGATTCGAATTGTTGAAAGCGTGTTGAGCTATCCGGACTTTGTCTACAATGAACCGGACACCGACGCATTCAACGCGACTGTCGTTGAGAAATACAGTTCATGGGGGGAAGCCAGTCTGTTCCAATATTTTGAACAGACGCGTCAGCGAATCGTGGATATGGTCTCGGCTTTGCCCGAGGCCGCGTTGGGGAATCCGCTCATCCGCGAATGGTTGATCGCGGACGTGATCGAACATTTTGACGAGCACAAATTACCATCTTCATGAGCACCGTCTATCTCGCGTTGGGTACGAATCTCGGAGATCGCTTAGCCAACTTGCGCGCTGCGATCGATGCTTTATCGCCGGATGTACGCGTGCTGGCTCAATCGCATATCTATCAGACTCCGCCGTGGGGCTATGAGGATCAACCTGCGTTCTTGAACATGGCAGTTAAGGGGGAAACGGATTTGGGACCAGAGTCGCTTTTGAAGCGCCTCAAGCAGATCGAGGTCGAGTTGGGACGCGAACCGACTTTTCGATATGGTCCGCGGCAAATCGATCTGGATATTTTGTTTTACGATGATCTGATTCTGAATCAGGAGAATCTTGTTATCCCTCATCCGCGTTTGCAGGAACGCGCTTTTGTCTTGGTTCCATTAAATGATATCGCGCCGGAACTTCGTCATCCTGTGATCGGAAAAACTGTTCGCGAGATGCTGGCAGGTTTGAGCATGGAAGGGATCGAACAATTTTGATGATAGTACTCTTTTGAAATGGGGCGAAACACAATGGGCGGTGATGCTGATTTCGTTGTATACTATTTCCAGTAGTTGTAAACATGGGAGGGCCGTGCTGTTTTAGGGGATCATGATGAAAAAAATTTTGGGGTGGTTGAATGGGGGAAGATGGTGGCTCTGCGTGTGGGCATTGGTTTTAGTTTCCTGTGTGCCGAATACATCGCAGACTGTTTCAAACCCTTCAGTTTGTGATCCGCCTTCTGATAAGAATCCATATTTAATAGACCCTAATACACCTGCTTCACAGATTCTAGCTTATCCTGTGAATTCCAATAGTGAAAAGCTTTATGCTTCTCTTGAAGCAATAGCACTTAAGACGCGTCGTTGGTCAGACTTTGTTGATATTCACCTTTCGGCCGGAGATACTCTTCGTATCACTATTACGTTTATCAGCCCAGAGGTCGCGCAGGAAGCTTATCTAGCCGAGATCTTATATCGAAATATTTTTGTTCAAAACTTTGATACATCAAGCAAGACCATATTAGGGGAAATAGGCAACCGAAATGAATTTATGTTTTTGGTGACAATAGCAGCAACGAATTACGAAGATGCTTCGAATGGAAATGCAAATGTTGTTCAGATTCCAATCGATCAAATGGTTTTGACCAACTCTGCTGGTTTGTCAGTTAAGCCCAATCATCGCGATGATAATCTTGCAGAAAATATTTATCTTTCTCGCGGGGCGCAATCTGGCTATGTTGCTTATCAAATGGGAGTTAAAAATAAAGATCAGTGTGATTTGTTGCTAGACCCTCAATGGAATAATAAGATTGTAATTAGCATCCCTGGTTTGCAAGTAAACAATATAGATTATGGCCCGAGAACATGGACCATTGAATCCAATCCACTATTTGATTCGAATATGCCTCCCGCAGCGCCACTATTTAGCATACCACCAGACTTTGATAAGAATCGTCTATCTCCATTATTGGTTCCTCCCTCTCCGCATACAAACAATTTAGTGCCTGATGCAACCTATTGGGAGGACATGGCCCGTTTTATATGGAGGGAAATTACTTTGGATGACTTGAAATAATTCTTTTGTGTTTCGGCTCATGTGCCTGCGTTATAATTTCTCCAGACCAACTGGAGGCATTCCATGACTGAACCCAAACCACTCAATTGGACTTCCGCGCCGGATATCGGTTACACGGTTATTCGCCGCGGCGACGGGGGAATGACTCTGACGTTCACCGATCTTTCCGATACCACGCTTAAACATTGGCGCGAATTTGCCCTCGATCACCTGCTTGGCTCGGATCGCCGCACGCGCAATTTATACGATCTGCGTTCCGTGAAGGATATTCCCGAAAAAGCGATTCGCATGGCCGTGGAAGCCAACAGCGATCCCTCCGCGCGCAACATTCGCGTGGCGGTGGTAGTGGCAAACGAGAAAGTTGCCGATGCGATTCGTGAAGTCGCGTCGCTGGCTTTGCCTGAAACTGCCGCGGCCCTGAAGTTGTTCACAGATATCAACGAGGCCGAAGCCTGGCTGGCGCGTCCGCTCGATCAGATTCCATGAAGTCTGCTTCGCTGACGATTCATCACAAAGCTTTTACTTGGGGTGCCCGCACGTATGTGATGGGTGTCCTGAATGTTACGCCGGATAGTTTTTCTGGCGATGGCATTATCGCCAAGGGGGACGCGTTGGAAATTTCGCTCGAACAAGCTCGTTCCTTTCTCGCCGCGGGCGCGGACATTTTGGATGTGGGCGGCGAATCGACTCGGCCCGGTTCCCAACCGCTTCACGCGGACGAGGAGTTGGCGCGTGTGATTCCGGTCATTCGCGGCCTTTCGACCAAATTCCCCGACGCGATCATTTCCATTGATACGTATAAAGCTGAAGTCGCGGAAGAAGCTTTCAAGAACGGCGCGCACGTCCTCAACGATGTGTGGGCTTTGCGCGCCGATCCGAAGTTGGCAAGTGTTGCCTCACAATATAAAGTGCCGGTGATTCTGATGCACAATCGCAGTAATCCCGCCAGCGTGCAAGTCAAAGAACAGTTGGGGAAAGCTTATATCGGCGCGGAATATCAGAACTTGATCGAAGATGTCAAACGCGAGCTGATGGACTCGGTCGCGTTGGCGCGTAAAGCCGGGATCGAGGAGGCGCACATTATTCTGGATCCAGGCATCGGCTTCGGAAAGACGCGGGAACATAATCTTGAGCTGATCAATCGTCTTGATGAGATTCGGATGTTGGGATATCCGATCCTCCTTGGACCATCGCGCAAATCATTCATCGGTTACACACTTGATTTGCCTCCCGATCAACGCGTGGAAGGCACCGCCGCGACGATCGCGATCGGCATTGCGCGCGGCGCGGATATCGTCCGCGTGCACGATGTGACTGAGATGGCGCGCGTCGCCAAAATGACCGACGCCATTGTGCGAGCAAATTGATGGAACAAAGTTACGCGGAAAGTTTGTTGCGCAGTGGAATCATCGAAGCCAAAGCGGGGCAAAAGGATGCGGCGCGCCATTATTTGGATCGCGCCATCTATTTATCGGATAATGCCAGCCATGATACGATGGCCGAAGCCTGGTATTGGATG
>DATKNJ010000313.1:0-12420 GCA_035541395.1 Anaerolineales bacterium | reverse complement strand
ACGTTAATCCCGTGCGGGCCGCCGTTCGGATGGATACGTTATATTGTGCAACCCGGCGATACGCTTTTCCATATCGCGTTCAACTATGGCGTTTCCACATACGAACTTCAACGAGCGAACTGCCTTGGTTATTCAACCTACATACGCGTCGGTCAGTTGCTTTGGGTGCCGAACGTTCCAACGCGTATCCCGCCTGTGACCATAATAATTCCGCTTCAAACATACACTCCGTATCCCACCGAGCCGCTGACCTTAACACCTTTACCTTACACGCGAACGGTTCAACCAAGCAATACACCTGTGCCTCCCACCATCACGCCGTTCCCTTCAAACACACCCGTGCCTCCCACCGATACACAGGTCCCCACGAATACATTGGTTCCCACTTCCACGTCGGCTCCTCCCTCGCCAACGATCACGGCTTTCCCAACCCAATAAATTGAGTCAGAGTTAGAATTTACTACATTGCCATCCTTTTGCCGCGCATCCTATGAGACTTTATTCCCTTCGACGCAATTTATTTCTGTTCCCGTTTATCTTATTGATTGCAATTGTTCTGACGGCCTGCGACGCATCTGCTCCTGCGCCGATATCTGCTCCGCCTCAAGTGGTTTTCATTACTGTTGCGCCAAATGCCTCCCCCACACCGACTCCCTTCCAGCCTTCTGCCCCGACTTCGACTCCCTTTGCTGCCAGTTTAGCTTTACCAACTGAAACGCCCTCGCCAACCCCCATCCCACCGATCAATCCGTCTCCTACTGTGGACTTGAACTTGCTCTTCCCCACAGTAGCCGCGCCGCCTGTCGCGGAACAACCATCCACACAACCGACCTCACTACCATCACTTACCGACAATCAAACAATCAACTTCCTTCTGATCGGATCTGATAAACGCCCCGGCTCATCATATCGCACAGACACATTAGTGGTCGCGATCTTGTGGCCGCGCGAAGGTCAGGTGTCCCTGATCTCGATCCCGCGCGATCTATGGATTTATATTCCGACCATTGGCATGCAACGCATCAACACCGCGTATCAAAGCGGTGAACTGGATGATTATCCCGGCGGCGGCCCCGGCCTGCTCAAAGATACCATCGCCTATAATCTTGGCCTTCGCATTGACCACACGGCTATGGTTCAGTTCGATGGCTTTAGCAAAATCGTGGATACACTCGGAGGCATTGACGTACCCATTAGTTGCCCATACACCGATTGGCGTTTGATCGAGCCGAATTACGATCCAAACAACGAGAACAATTGGTGGCTTTATACCGTTGGCCCGGGCTATGTTCACATGGATGGCGACCTAGCTTTGTGGTACGCGCGTTCACGTTCCCAATCCAGTGACTTCGACCGCGGCCGCCGTCAACAGGAAGTCTTGCGCGCGATCTTTGCACAAGCCTTAAAGACAAACACGTTAAGCAAGATTCCTCAACTTTACACTGATCTCTCCAGCACGGTCGTTACAGACCTTGGCCTCGGCGACTTGCTCAAGCTGGCTCCTTACGCCCTGCACTTGACCAACGCGAATATCCGCGGCTATTACATCCGCCCGCCTTACGTCACACCGTGGACAACGCCTGGCGGCGCGGCCGTCCTCTTACCAGACAATACTTCCCTTCAACAATTACTAACGGAAGCCACAACGTTATCCAACAGCGCGATTCAACGCGAAACGGTCACAGTCGAAGTGGAAAATGGCACCACCGTGGACAACATGGACACACTGGCAGCCTCGCGCTTGAACTATGCCGGATACGAAACCAAAATCTCCTCCGCCGATCAACACAACTACACCGATTCTGTTTTGATTGATTTGACGACCACCCAAGATCCAAATGCGCGGCTGGCCATTCTCAACGCGCTTGGCCTGCCGTCCAACACAAATCAAATTTCCCTGCCAACACCAAACAGTCCAGCAGCTTATCGCATCATCGTTGGTTATAACTACAATCCGTGCTTCCAGCCGCAGGATTTGTCTCACTAATTTCTTGAGCATCCCCCAAAAAAGCGCCTGTTGACATCCTCGTTTTTTTTCGCTAAACTATACGCAAAGACTATGCGCTACGCTTGCAAGGAGGCTCTATGAGCCAGTCCGCCAATCTTGCACATATTACGCCGCAAACCGGGCTGATCCCGGCTCTCAAAGCTTGGGAAATGTACCTCAATGATCAGGGACGCTCGCCGAACACGGTGAAAGCATTTCTCTCCGATGTCCACATCCTGACCGAATACCTGCCCCCTGACCACACCATCGGCGCGATCACCACCAACCAGCTCAATCGCTTCTTCGAATGGATGGAAAAAGAGCGCGCGGTTCCGTGCAGTCCAAAGACGCTTGCCCGTCGGATCACTTCCACCAAATCCTTCTTTCGCTGGCTGCATCAACATGGTGTGATCGTCACAGACCCAGCCGAGAAGGTGCTTCAACGATCTGCGATCAGCCCGCTGCCGCAGATTCTTAGTGAGGACGAAGTGCAGGCCGCCCTGTTAGCTGCCGACCGACATCGCCGCGATCAAAAACCCGACGCGCGTCCATATGCGCTGCTCTACCTGCTTTTGACCACTGGCATCAAGAAGAGCGAATGTCTCGGCATTCACTTGAATCACATTGACCTGGACGCACCCGATGGCCCGTTGGTTTTCATCCGTTATGCCAGCCCGGCTAACCGCTACAAGGAACGCAAGCTGCCTTTAGCGGATGACTGGATTCCGGCTTATAAGGAATATCTGGCGCAATACCAACCCACGGATCAACTCTTCCCTTGGTCGCCGCGCCGATTGGAATATCTGCTCGAGGATATTGGTGAAGAAGCCGGCTTGAGCAAACATCTCTCCTTCGACATGTGCCGCTGGACATCCGTGTTACGCGATTACCAATCGGGAGTCGAAGCCGATAAAGTCCGGCAGAAAATGGGCATCTCGAAAATTCAATGGCGCGAGATCTATCTCAAGCTCCGTCAACTGAATGGCGAACTCTAATTCAAAAACAAACCAGCCGCTTATGGCTGGTTTGTTTCTTCTGGGACAATTTTTTCGGGTGGCCGCGTCACTGCAAAATAGAAAATCTCATGGGAGTGATCGGTCAAGCGATACGGATGCGCCGGGCGATAACCGGGCACCCAAATGACTGTATCTCCCGAACACAATAACGGCCAGCGATCCCGCGCTCGCAGCGGGACTTTTTGATTGATAAAGAAATCCGATAACTTTTGAGAATGACCTTCCATGCCAAGCGGCTCGAAACGATCTCCTGCATGACGAACGCGCAACTCCAATGGCAAGGGAAGTGTATCCGCGTCCAACCAGACTTGGAGCGGATCTTCGTTGCGTTCAGATTGGTCACGCGCCAAAGCAGGCAAACGCCAGCGTTCACAGTTCATGCGCCAGCCGCCGGAAAGATCAACCTGACCGGGCACCGCCACAGTGACTTCAAGGGAGTCTTCACGCATTTGCGGCCACTTGTCGAAAGGCAGATTCCCTTCTGGAGTGGCGAGATATATGTTGCCGCCCTCGCGAAACAGACTCAAACCGCCAGCCAGATCGGTACGTGTAGCACTCAAGTCATTCAAGAAACGGGCAGCCCGTTCGAGGATGGCGTAAGTTGTTTCCTGCCCGGGATGCAGCGTCTCTATGGCGCGGCGAATCAGGTTTCGTTGGAGTCCGACCGAGTACATCGAAAGTTGGGCAGAGTCGAATACTACGAGTCCAGACGCCTCAGTGCCGACACATTCATTCCAGGCATTGTCCAGCGTTTCCAATAAAAGAGCATGATCGCCTTTGAGCGATTGCACAGAACGCCAGACCGCTTCGCGGAATTTTGGATTATATGTTTCGAGCGTTGGGATCAATAAATTGCGCAGGCGGTTGCGAGTGAAATTGACCGCGTCATTGCTGGGGTCATAACGCGGGCGCAACCCATTGGCCGCGCAGTAAATGACAGTTTCTTCGCGCCACACATCCAACAACGGACGGACGATTGGAATCTCCGCTGAGAAAGCCGGCAGGATCGTGCGGTAGGACATTCCTTTCAGGCCGGTCAAGCCAGTGCCGCGCAGGAAGTGCATCAAAACGGTTTCCACCTGATCGTCCGCGGTGTGACCGACTGCCACGGCTTGCGCGCCATGCCGTTTGGCGTAATCAAATAAAAACTTATAACGCAAATGACGTGCGGCTTCTTCGATAGACATGCCCTGTTCATCCGCGTAAGCGCGCACATCGCCGCCATCGACCACGGAAGGAATCATCAAGCGTGAAGCAGTTTGCTCCACGGCCGTTGCATCACCATCCGCCTCCGGCCGCAAATGATGATTGTAGTGCGCCACAAAAATCGAATAACCCGCCTGACGAAGTGCCTCCATCAAACACAAACTATCTGGCCCGCCGGAAACGCCCACAACAATCGGGCGGTTTTTTTGAAGGCTGCATTGGTCTTGCAAAACGGATTCGATGTTTTCGAGCACGGCTCAATTAAACCATGAAAAGGAAATATCCCAAATATTTTGTATTCAAATGGAAACTAAAGTTGATACAGTTCCACCAACACGCCGCCCGTTGACTCGGGATGAATGAAGGCGTAACGCTTTCCATCCGCGGCAGTACGCGGTTCCTCATTGATCAACCGCACGCCTTTGGACTTCAGCTGAGTTAACATCGCGGCCACATCGTCCACTTCCAAACAAATGTGGTGCATGCCTGCGCCGCGCTTGTCAAGATATTTAGCGATGCCCGAATCATTCGTGGTCGGCAAAACCAATTCGATCTCAGAACCGGCCAACGGCAAAAAAGCCACTTGCGATTTTTCGACAGGTACATCGCGCAGTTCGTGCATCGCAATGCCCAACGCGTCGCGCCAAAACGCCAGCGCTTCATCCATATCTTCAACGACCATGGCTACGTGATTAATGCTTTTGACTGTGGGCATAACACCTCGCTTTTCGCAAGTAAAGATGAAGGAACAATAGAACAATATGGGATCGAATCCGCCTATTTGCTTTTCTTCTCCAACAAATCCATGTACGCGCCATCGAGTAGATCGTTCTTTTCAATCCCCAGCTTGCTCATCAAATCTTCGGCAATCGCCTGCCCCTCCGCGTCGGACTGGCCATCATGCAAGACGACTTCCAATTCCATGAATTGACCGAGGCCGTCCACTTCGTCGAGGTGGATGCGCGTTTGACCGACGAGATAAAGATAACGCGTCTTGCGGACCACGCCACGCAAACCGCAGGCGGACTCAAGTAACGCTTTGAGACTCGCTGGATCATCGGTTTCAAAGATACGATAATCGGAGCGTTTGGGGCCGTCCTGATTCGGGCGTTGATAATAGATCAATTGAGCGGAACCAGTTCCAAAGTCCCGAAGTTTGAGGCGGCCTTTATCCACAGAAAAGAATGTATCTTCCTGCGAGATAATCTGGCACGGCGCGTTGCTCAATGCTTCTGCACGTCGGCGGATTTCAGCAAACTCACGTACGCGAGCTTTGATTTCGATATTGGAGGGCATGCGCCTATTGTACCGGCTTAAGCGCAATCACAGGAACAGATTGGGCAAGGTGCTGACAAGTTTCCTGTGTCGGCGGCAAGTTTTCTCCGAGCATCACCTCAACCAACTCGCGGAACGCAAACGGATAACGTTGAGCATATGCCCACAATCTGGAGACGGCCTCTTCCACAGAGACTTGCTCGGCGCGCGCGTCAAAAACCTTGTTGCGCACTTGCACTTTGACGTTCGGATTCTTTTGGATGTTGAGATACCAATCTGCTTTTTCGCGCCAGGCCGCGCTGACATAATACGCGCCGGTGGTTTCGTCGTGCGTAACGACTTCGATCACTGTTTGTCGCGACAATCCACTTTTGCGGCCAATGTGAGTCAACATCAGGAATCGACCGCCCATCAGCCAGCCCAATTTCCAGCGATATAACCAGATTGGTGCGCGCAACATAGCGCGCAAGAAAGGTGAAGGTTTTTTCTGTGTAAGCGTCATTCGGTTAGTTTACACCCAAAAAACCGAAAGCTCGCCACACGCCTCGCATCATATTGTGAGCAAAATCTGGTTTCAAAAATTGATTCGGACACGATCCCGGAATGACTTCGATTCCGTTGGCTTTGCAGAGTTCCACCGCTTCTTGCGAGACGCTGGTCATGCTCGCCGCTAAACCGGGTTTGGTGCCCATCATGCAATGCATCCAAACATGTTTGATTCCCAATTCGACACATTGCTGAACCATTTGATCAGTCACTTTTGGACTGGCCAGAATGAAGACCGCGTCCGGTTTTTCAGGAATGGACTTCAAGTCCGCGTAGCACGGCGCGCCATTGAATGTAGGCATGCGCGGGTTGACCGCGAAAACCTGATAACCGTTTTCCTTGAATCGAGTATAGGCCGCATTACAACCGGTCTCGCGTCGATCGGACACACCCACCACCGCGATCTTTTTCTGCGCGAGAAAATTCTGCACAAGCTCATCGATCTTCGACACGTTGCACTCTCCCTTCAAATGATGAATGGGATTATACGCTTCGTATGCTTCATATACTCCCGATAAGGCTCACCTAACTCGCTGATTAATGTCATTTCTTCAACCCAGATTCGATAACCGTATCCGATCAGAGCCAAAACCATAACGGCAACCAGCGACAGCCAATTTGTAAAAGCCAATCCCGCGCCAAACATCGTCAAGATCGAGCCGCTATAAGATGGATGGCGAATCAAGCGATAGGGCCCATCCTGAATCACTTTCTGCCCGGGTCGAACCGCGACCTTCTGGGAGAAATATTTTCCCAGGATGCTGATGGAATACCATCGGAAGACAACGCCCGTTAACATCAAGACAATGCCGATCGAGAATACAATGCCACCCTCCCACGTCACAGTAAATTGAGTTTGAAGATAAGCAATCCAGACTCCTAAAAAGACAGACAACCAGATACAAACAGACAAAACTAAACTGGAATTACGGTCATTGACTTTGGCCTTTGGATCTACTCTGATCACGTAAGAGGAAATCATCTCAGGCGCCAGCCAGATGATAAACGCCGCGTAAAAAAACCATTCAGCGGTGTGATTCATGATGAAAAACGGCAGCATGACAAAATCCCTTTCAGTAATAATTATTTACAGTTTCGAGTTTACCGCGTATTTCTTGGCGGAGAAATATGCATAAAGTGAGGAAAACGATTGAAATTTTCTCCGCTAATCGCTTGTCTAGGAGATTGACAATCCGCTGTAAGGTATATCCTTGCAGGGTTGTGCTATAAATAAGACAGCAGACATCCGATAAAGGCAAAACCGGCGAAAGCCGGCGACGCAAAGCTATGGGTCTTCCGCCATGAACGTGGCGATGACCGCCAGGCCGCCGAAGATAAAGAGATTCTTTTTGATTCGGCCTGGCTTCCCAAAGTCAGGCTTTTTGATTCGGATGGCTAAACCAAATTTTGCAGGCCGATACTATCGGTCCATAAGGAGAATAGCCATGTTACGTACGTTCAAAGTTCTGTTGGTCGCGTTGGCCGTTATTGCTATCGCCGTCAGCGCATATGCATTCGCGGCTTCCAACACCGTCCCGAACACACAGGCAGGAGATGGTTCGGGAACTGTTAGCGGATATACGGTCAGTGCCATTGCTTATAACCTGAACAGTACCGACCCGTCCACTCTAGACTCGGTCAATTTCACACTGAGCGCGGCAGCCACTACCGTCAAAATCAAACTGGTCAATGCTGGCACCACCTGGTACGACTGCACAGTTGTCACAGGCAATGACTGGACTTGTAACACCAGCGGCGTCGCGGTATCTACGATCGACCAATTGCGCGTCGTCGCCACCAGCAACTAACTTATCCGTCTCATTCCAACTCCAAGCCTGTTTAATGGAAACAGGCTTGGAGCCACTTCCCGCTTATTGATTGCAACTCATGCGAACGTTCAGTCGATCCTCTTCAATTCCCGTCACGTTATTCTCCCTCTTCTTCGGGTTTATTCTTTGGCTGACGTTCGCGCCGACTCAACTCGGCGGACAAGTTACCTACGCTGTTGTAGATGGAATCAGCATGGAGCCTCATTTTCATTTGGGCGATCTCGTGCTGGTCCGCCGACAGTCCAGTTATCAGGTTGGGGACGCGGTTATTTATCGAAACGCACAACTGGGGCGTCTGGTCTTTCATCGCATTGCCGCAATGGATCAAGATCATTTCGTGATCAAAGGCGATAACAATTCCTGGGTGGATGCGTATGAACCCGTTCAAAGTGAGATTCTCGGCAAGCTATGGATCTATTTTCCCGGCGTTGGCAAAGGAGTCGAATGGGTGCGTTCGCCGGTTAACCTGGCAATTGTTATCGTTTTATTTGGAGGTCTTATGATGGCCGGAATGTTTTTAAATCCAACGCATCGCACAAAGAGAAACCATTCGCCTTCCGGAAATCTCGATGGAACAATGGAAGGCTTGTTATATGTAGTCGGATTCTTTGCAGTGCTATTCTTAGGCTTGTGCATTTTCGCCTTCACGCGTCCCACCACTTTACCGGCCGATAAGATTCAATATCAACAGGAAGGTTTCTTCTATTATTCAGCCACTGGCGCGCCCGGTGTATACGACTCAAATATCGTGCAGCCCGGCGAGCCGGTGTTTCCCAAGTTAACTTGTTTCCTCAACGTTGGTTTTGCATATAGCCTGCTTGGAAATGGCTTGCAGAATATTTCCGGTAATCATCTGCTTTCTGCGCGCATTCTGGAGGAGCAAAGCGGCTGGCAGCGCACACTGCCCTTGGAATCAGAAACATCTTTCAGTGGCAATACATATTTCAGCATGTCCACGCTGGATTTGTGTCAGGTGGAGAACATTGTCAATTCAGTGGAGCAGCAGACAGGTCTGCATGCGAGCGTTTATACGTTGGAGCTGATTCCGCACATCATGGTCACTAGCAACGTCGCAGGGCAAGCCATCAACGACTCATTCGATCCCACTCTAACTTTTAAATTCGATAAGGTTCATTTCTTTCTGGACACAAGCAATGTGCCAACACAAGGCGATGTCCTGCACGTGACAAAACAAGGTTTTGCGCCTAATCCAAATGTGCAAGCCAACACTTTATCTCTTTTAGGTTTGAATTTATCCGTTCAAGCTGTACGTGCAATTGCATTAATTGGTTTCATGATTTCGTTCGGCGGATTATTGGTCCTCGCTTGGATCGTTTTCAGCACAGTCCAACAAAATCAGGAAGCGTTGATTCGTTTGAAATACGGCAACATGCTGATGGATATTTACGAACATATGCTTGAGCCAACTACCCGCATCGTTGACGTGGCCTCGATAGATGATTTGGCAAAATTGGCAGAACGACAAAGCACGATGATCCTGCACATGACGCTGAACTTCCTGCAGTATTACATGGTGCAATCCAACAACGTCACATATCGCTATGTGGTCAGCACCGGCAAAAAGGGCATTCCTGAGATCAAGCCGACTTCGCAGCCATTATTGAGAAGCGGCACGGGCGTACAAGAAAATGAAATCATCGAAACCGAGTTGATTTCAGAAGACATCTTTAGATATAAACTACAAGAGACTCAGCCCAGGCGCGTTCCGCCGCCTGACACACAAGTTTTGCGAAGATTCAAGATATGAGAATTCCAAGCCCGCTTCAGCTCTTGACCTTTGGCTTTGCCGCGCTCATCGTTTTCAGCGTTGGGACAGCGGTTGCCGCGACGAACACCGTACCCGCGACGCGCGCGGACGTGAGTGCAAGTGCAGTCACGGTCAACGACCTCAAACCCGCGGCCTGCGCAGGAATCGATCTGACGAATCTCGTGACCGGTTCAGGAACAATCACCGGAACAAGCGGCAACGATCTGATCATCGGTAGTTCGGGAGCCGACACAATCGACGGCCTTGGCGGCAATGACTGTATCGTCGGAGGCGGAGGCGACGATATCATCACCGGTGGTGATGGAAATGACGTTTGCATCGGCGGTCCGGGAAATGATACGTTCACAACCTGCGAAACAGAAATTCAATAAACAAATGATGGTCACTAAACAGTGGCCATCATTTTATAATAGGGATATGAATATACAAAGCGCATATAACAATTGGTCTGATACATACGACACAGATGAAAACCTGACGCGCGATCTCGACCAAAAAGTCACGCGAGAGACGCTTGGAAATACGCGCTTCCATTCCATCCTTGAGATCGGTTGCGGCACCGGCAAGAATACAGCCTTTCTGATGCAAATCGGAGAGAATGTCCACGCGCTGGATTTTTCAGAAGGCATGATCGAGAGAGCCAAAGCAAAAGTCCGGGCAAAGAACGTGAGGTTCTCGATGGCCGATCTCACACAGAGATGGCCATGTGAGGACGCGGCTTATGATCTGATCGTCTGCAATCTGGTGCTGGAGCATATCGAAGATTTATCTCATATCTTCTCAGAAGCCGCGCGAACCTTGAACACCAAAGGACGCTTTTTCATCAACGAACTGCACCCTTTCAAACAATATGAGGGCAAGAAAGCCAGATTTCTCAGCGACGGCAAAACCGTCGAGGTAGATGCTTTCGTCCATTATATTTCGGATTTTATGAAAGCCGCAATGGCTAACGAGTTTAGACTCGTCCAGCTCGACGAATACTGGCACGAACAGGATCACAACAAGTCGCCGCGTTTGGTCTCGTTTATATTCGAGAGAGTCCAGCCATAGACATTTTTCTTATAAAATTCTTATCACCAAGGGAATAGTTACGATTTAAAATCTCGTAAAAATACAAACACCTTTCAGGAGTTTTTATTTTCAGGAGGCCAGCATGACCGAACAAAGCCACGCACAACAATACTCATTCAAAGCAGAAACCAAACAACTGCTGAATATCCTGATTCATTCTTTATACAAGGATCGGGAGGTGTTCCTGCGCGAACTCCTTTCCAACGCTTCAGATGCGCTCAATCGCCTGCGCTTCGAGATGTTGACCAATCCGAACGTGCTCGACCCGAACGCTGAACTGCGCATCGACATCAAAGTGGACAAAGACGCGCGTATGCTCATCATTCAAGATACAGGCATTGGCATGACGCGCGATGAGATCATCGAAAATCTGGGCACGATTGCTCAATCTGGCGCGCGCAAATTTTTGGATTTGGCCAAAGAACCAAAAGCGGATTTCAACCAAATCATCGGCCAGTTCGGCGTGGGATTTTATTCGGTCTTCATGGTGGCGGAATGGGTACGAGTCACGTCGCGCTCTTACAGGCCAGAGGCGGAGGCAGTCAGTTGGTATGCCATCGGCGAGGATACCTATCAGATCAGCGCGGCAGATATGGGCAAGAGAGGAACGCGAGTCGAAATCAAACTCAAAGAGGATGCTGAGGAATTTGCCGAGGAATACCGCGTAAAGAACATCATCCACAAACATTCGGATTACATTGGCTTTCCCATTTATGTCAGCGATGCCAAAGAAGCAGTCAACAAACAAACGTCACTGTGGCGCACGTCGCGGCAGGAAGTGACCGAAGAACAGTACAAAGAGTTTTATCGCCAGACGACTCTGGATTTCGATGATCCGTTATTGCACATTCACCTGATCACGGACGCGCCGGTGCAGTTATACGCGTTGTTATTTATTCCGGGCAAAGCCGAGCGCGGTTTGTTCTCTTTGCGAAAAGACGATGGCCTGAAGTTATACACGCGCAATATCTTGATCGACGAATACAACAAAGATTTGTTGCCCGATTACCTGCGCTTCGTGCAAGGCGTTGTAGATTCGGAAGACCTGCCGCTTAACGTGTCGCGCGAAACGGTTCAATCCAGCGGGTTGATGCAGCGCTTGAAAAAAGTATTAACTAATCAGATCATCAAAGATTTGGAAAGTCTTGCTAAAAACGATGGAGCGAAGTACGAGACCTTCTGGCATGAGTTTGGCGTTTACCTGAAACAAGGAATCGCTGCCGACCCAACGGCGGCGGCGATCACGTCATTGCTGCGTTTCAAAACCAATTTGCATCCTGAAGCGTGGTCGTCATTGGATGAATATGTGGCGCGCATGAAAGCAGAACAAAAGGAAATCTACTTTATCGTCGGCGAGGATCCGAAATCTGTTCTGCGTAGCCCGCATTTGGATTATTTCCACTCGCAAGGGACAGAAGTGCTGCTGCTGACCGACCCGATGGATTCGTTCATGCTGATGGGCCTGCGCAAGTATAAAGATTTTGAATTGAAGAATGTCGCGCAAGCGGAAATTGATCCGACCGCGAAACCCAAGAAAGCCGAAGCGGAAAAGATTCCCGATGCGGATTTCAATACGCTGATAGAACGGTTCAAACAAGTGTTGGGCAAACGCGTGACCGACGTGCGCGCCAGCAACCGGCTTTATGAATCCGTGGCGCGTTTGGCGGATGCGGACAGCAATGCCAATCCAGAGTTGGAACG
>DATKNJ010000312.1:0-5480 GCA_035541395.1 Anaerolineales bacterium | reverse complement strand
GACGGCGAATACTGGTCACCAAGCTGGCAGCCGACTCAAAAAGATTTGCAGGAATATTCCTGCCGTCATGGCATGGGATACACAACCATCGCGTCTACGTACAAAGGCGTGCGCGCCGAGACGCGTTACTTCGTCCCATTGGGAGAGAATCTTGAAATCTGGCAATTGACCGTGACGAATCAACGGCAGACTCCCGCCGATTTTTCGGTCTTCTCCTCAATTGAATTTTGTCTATGGGACGCGTGGGACGACTCGACCAACTTCCAGCGCAACTTCTCCACCGGACAAGTTGAAGTAGAAGACGATGTCATCTATCACAAGACAGAATACCGCGAACGCCGCGATCATTTTGCCTACTTCGCGTGCTCAGAAAAACCGACCGGCTTCGATACGCAACGCGATTCGTTCCTCGGCCCGTATCGCAGTTGGGATCGCCCGTTGACTGTCGAACGCGGCGAATCGGACAATTCCATCGCGCATGGCTGGCAGCCCATTGGATCGTATCATGTCAAAGTGTCCTTGAAACCCGGCGAGCAGAAACAGGTCATTTTTATTTTGGGTTACTCGGAAAATCCTCAAGACCAAAAATTCGATCCGCCCGATTCGCAGACGATCAACAAGCGCCGCGCGAAGCCGATCATCGCGAAATATCTTCAAAAGGCAAAAGTGGATTCGGCTTTCGAGTCTTTGCGCGAATATTGGGAAAAGATTCTAGGCGTGTTGCAAGTGCAGACACCGAACGAACACGTCAACCGCATGGTAAACATCTGGAACGCGTATCAGTGTATGGTCACGTTCAATATGTCTCGTTCAGCTTCATCGTTCGAATCCGGCATCGGCCGCGGGCTTGGATTCCGCGACTCGAATCAAGACCTATTTGGTTTTGTCCAGATGGTCCCGGCGCGCGCTCGTGAGCGCATCCTCGATATCGCTGCCACGCAATTGCCGGACGGCGGCGCGTATCATCAATATCAACCGCTCACCAAACGCGGCAACAATGATGTCGGCTCGAACTTCAATGACGATCCGCATTGGCTGGTTTTGGGCGTGGCGGCTTATCTGCGTGAAACTCGCGATTGGGATATTCTCAGCGAGCCGGTTTCATATGACAGTCAGCCCGGCAGCGAGATGCCGCTTTACGAACATCTCCAACGCTCGATCCAATACACGCTCGATAGAATCGGCCCGCACGGACTGCCGTTGATTGGCCGCGCCGATTGGAATGATTGTCTCAACTTAAACTGCTTCTCCGATACGCCGGGACAGAGTTTCCAAACCACGACGAACAAAGATGGCAAAGTCGCCGAAAGCGTATTCATCGCCGGGTTGTTTGTTGAGTCCGCGCGCGAGATGGCGGAGATCGCAAAGGCTTATGGCGTAAAAGCCAAATCGCTCAAATCAGCTTTCGAGGTCCGGAGCGCAACGTACTACTCCGAGGTTGCTGACGATATGACCAATACCATCTATCAGTACGGTTGGGATGGCGAATGGTTCATTCGCGCTTATGATGACTTCGGAAATAAAGTCGGTTCGGCAGAATGTGACGAAGGCAAAATCTACATCGAGCCGCAGGGATTCTGCGTGCTGGCCGGCGTTGGGCTTGAAAATGGATATGCACAAAAAGCTTTGGAGTCGGTCAACAAATATCTGGCGACAAAGCATGGCATTGTTTTACAGCAGCCAGCGTATTCAAAATACTATCTGCATCTTGGGGAGATTTCTTCCTATCCGCCAGGCTATAAGGAAAACGCGGGAATCTTCTGCCACAACAATCCGTGGGTGATGATTGCTGAAGTCAGAGTCGGCAACAATGAGCGCGCCTTCGATTATTATATGCGCATCAATCCTTCCGCGCGCGAAGAGATCAGTGAAGTGCATCGCTGCGAACCATATGCCTACGCTCAAGTGATCGCGGGCAAAGATGCGCCGACCCACGGCGAAGCCAAGAATTCCTGGCTCACCGGCACTGCGGCCTGGAATTATTACACGATCACACAATGGATTCTCGGCATCCGCCCCACATTTGAAGGTTTACAAATTGCGCCAATGATTCCAACTGACTGGAAGGAATTTGCAGTCAAGCGAGAGTTTCACGGCACAACGTACGACATCAAAGTGAAACGCGCTGGCTCGGGAAATCGCGTAACGTTAGTGGTGGACGGAAAATCCATTGAAGGCGACACAATTCCGACGCCGAAAGATGGAAAGAAAACTATATCGGTTGAAGCCACTGTGAGTTAATCACAATCGTTGCCAAGGCACTTTCGATATTGCGCGAATAGATAAGAGCTTCTTTAGGATGCACATCTACATTGTTTTCCTACGGGAGGGATGACATGCAATACGGATATTTCGATAACGAACGTCGCGAGTACGTTATCACCGACCCGCGTACGCCAGTCAAATGGATCAACTATATCGGCACGCGTCAATTCGGCGGCTTTGTCGATCACACTGGCGGCGCGCTGATTTGCAAAGACGATCCGACTTTCAATCGCATCGTCAAGTATGTTCAGCAAATGCCTTCGTCGGATTTCAAAGGCGAAACGTTATATTTGCGCATTCACAGTGGTGAGGGCCGCGTCTTCTCGCCGTTCTTTGTTCCGACTCTTGATTCATATGATCGGTTCGAATGTCACATCGGTCTCGGGTATACGCGCATCATCTCCGAGTTCTACGGACTGCGCTCCGAGATTACAATCTTTGTGCCGCTCGATGGCATGTGTGAATTGCGTGATATTCAAATCACCAATACCTCATCCGCTCCCCTTGAAGTCGATGCCATTCCCCTTGTTGAGTACACACATCCAAATGCCCTCCAACAATTCACCAATGCAGATTGGGTTCCGCAGACGATGGTCAGCAAGTGTACAGATGATGGCGACTTCAAAATCATGGTGCAATATCCATTCATGTTCCGCGATATCAAAATCAATTATTTGACGTCGAACCTGCGCGCGTCTTCATTTGAAACGGATCGCAAACGCTTTCTGGGCGATAACGAATACGGCACGTTTCGGTCTCCCCGCAGCCTGCTTCAACCTGAATTGAGCAATCTCGAAACTCTGCGCGCGGACAACATCTCCGCGCTCTTACATCATTTGGGGATTCTCAAACCCGGCGACACGTGCCGACTTATTACGCAGCTCGGTCAAGCTCCGGACCTCAAGTCTGTGCGCGCGGACATCGAGCGTTTCCGCCGCCCGGACGTGATCGACGCCGAACTTGAGAAACTCAAATCGTTTTGGGACGAGTATCTTTCGGCCGCGCAAGTTGAGACTCCCGATGAATCAATGAACACGATGCTCAATGTGCATAACCCGCGTCAGTGTTACACCACCAAAACCTGGTCGCGTTATCTTTCGTATTATCAACTCGGAATGGGCTCGCGCGGCATCGGTATGCGCGATTCGTGCCAGGATGTGATGGCAGTGCTCGCCTCTGTCCCGGAAGAAGGCAAAGACTTTATCCGAACGCTGCTTTCATTCCAAAAACGCGACGGTTCGGCCATGCATCAATTCAATCCGCTTACCTTGGAAGGCGGCATCGGCGACTCGGCTGAAATGGAAGATCGTCCGCACTATTACAGTGACGATCATTTATGGGGCACGTTGGCTGTCACCGCATATCTCAAAGAAACAGGCGACTTGGCTTTTCTTGACGAAGTTGTGCCGTTTTATGATAAAGATAAAAAAGGCACAGTGTTGGAGAACGCTACCGTGTTTGAACATCTCAAACGCGGCTTGGCGTTCACGCGCAAAGACGTCGGGAAACATGGGTTGCCTTTGCTCGGTTTCGCAGATTGGAACGATACGGTTAACTTGCCAACTGGCGCAGAGTCGCTTTTCACGGCCAATTTATACGGCCGCGCTCTGTTCGAAATGATCGCGTTGATGGAACATCTCGGCGATCAAAACGCGGTGAAGGAATATCGCGCCGCGTATGATGAAATGAAATCACGCGTTGATTCGGTGGCGTGGGACGGTGAGTGGTTTGTCCGTTATTTCGACGCGGAAGCAAATCCGCTTGGCTCGCATAAAAACGCGCATGGACAAATCTATTTGAACGGACAATCCTGGGCCGTGATCTCTGGCTTTGCTTCGGCCGAACATGGAAAGCAGGCCATGGAATCTGTGTTCCAAAAGTTGAACACGAAGTATGGCATCAAGTTAAGCGCGCCCGGTTTCAATGGATACGATCCCAAGCTGGGCGGCGTGACCACTTATCCGCCAGGAACGAAAGAAAACGGCGGGATCTTCCTGCATCCGAATCCGTGGGCGATGATCGCCGAGACGATCTTGGGAAACGGCGACCGCGCGTATCAATACTATTCACAGATCAATCCGGCCGCTAAAAATGACCTCATTGATTTATATGAATGCGAACCATATGTTTACGCTCAAAATATTTTAGGCGATGAACATCCCAAGTTTGGCCTGGCGCGCAACTCCTGGCTTTCAGGCACAGCCTCGTGGTGCTATCAAGCCGCTACGCAATGGATCCTTGGCATTCAACCGGAATATAACGGCCTGCACGTGAACCCGTGCATCCCGTCAGCGTGGAAGGGCTTTTCGATGGCGCGCAAGTTTCGGGGCGCGATGATGCGGATCGTCGTCCATAATCCGCAGAACGTCTGCAAGGGAGTCGTCAAAATGATCGTAGACGGAAAAGAGATCGCTGGAAATTTGATTCCGTTAAATTTGAAAGGCGATGAACATCAAATAGAAGTTTGGTTGGGATAACCGAAGACGGAGATAAATTGGATATGGATGAACAAATCCTTGAGATTCGAGATTTTAAAGGTGAAGGATATCAACCTTTAGTGGATTACGGCACATGGCGCGTGGCCATCCTGCGTTTTTTGGATGAGTTGGAGCCTGAACGTTTGAACTCGATGGAGCGTCATCTCGAAACTGATGAAGTGTTTGTGCTGACAAACGGTAAAGGTGTGCTGCTGATGGGCGGCAACGGAAAGACAGTCGATGGAATTTATCCGCAAGTAATGGAGAGTGGAAAAATTTACAATGTCAAGCGCGGCGCGTGGCATTCGGTTCTTTTGAGTCGGGATGCTTCGGTGGTGATCACCGAAAACCGCGACACAGATAAAAACAATTCAGAATATACAAATCTTTCTGCAGAGCAGCGCAAAGTCATCGTGGAAGTTGCCAAGTGCGAGCAGATTGCGGGACACCACAGTTGAGAAAAATTTGAACCGTGAAAAAAGAATGAATGCGAAGTTTCTTTTTCTTCGCACACTTCACATTTTCGTAGCGATGAATGTTGATTCGCTAACCTTCGTTCGAAAGTTGTCATAAAACGAACGTGAGTAATCGATACCGCTTTTAACCACAGCTAAACGCAGATAAAAAGGATTGGCAGGTATTTCTTTGAAAAGAGACTACACAAAATCTGTGTTTATCCGTGGTGGATTTCGAGCAGAGGCTTATTCATAATTGAAGTTAAAATTAACTCATGACCTC
>DATKNJ010000311.1:0-5987 GCA_035541395.1 Anaerolineales bacterium | reverse complement strand
CGCTCCTCGATGGGCACGAGTGGCAAGTCTATGGCGCGGGACGAGTGACGCTCTATCGGGCAGGACAAGCCCAAGTCCACGCGCGAGGCGGGCAGTTTATCCTCTAGGCGGCGCGCTGTGTTATCATCTGGAAATCATTCCCAGCAGACTTATCGCTTCGGGAGGAATTTATGAAGACCGACCTTACGATCACAGACGAACAAATTCAGGCAGGCGTGCCTGTAATGGTTTTTCACCTGCACGGCTGGCTGGATGGTCAGAGTGAGGAACAACTGCTGGCGCGCGCCAACGAAGAATTCCAAAAAGGCTCCCGCTTTTTATTGCTCGACCTCGCTGAACTGGCCACGCTCACCAGCGCCGGTATGCGCGCCATCCAAAAAGTGTACAAACTTTATACGCCCCCCGAAGAACATTTCAAAGTAGCACATGTAAAGTTATGCAACGCGCCCCCACAGATCTATCACGTGCTGGGCATCACAGGTTTCTTGCAGAACCTGCCGATGTACGAAAGTCTGCAAGCTGCACTCGATTCGTTTGAGGCGCCTTAATTTATAACGCGTCACAAGGCTCTTCGTATGGCTGCGAAGGGCCTTGATTTTATAGTGCCTGTTTTTGTGAAAATCAAACATATTGACCTGTCATGAAATGAAAGTTTCGTGTTGTCGGCATCCATCATCCACTCTTCTTAAAGGTGGTGCGAACGGGTTATTTCCTTTGCAGTGCAGGAATCCATATTAGCCAAGGTCGCATTTGCATATCTGCAAACTGGATTGAGGTTTACAAAAAGCTTCCAATGACTCGAAGCGACTGTTTTCGTTTTATGTTTGGATTAAACTTGGCTGGCTTTTAAATGCAGTTGCACCCGTACTCCATCTATATGTTCGTCTCCGCCTCGATCTCAGCCGCCATCGGCGCGATTGCCTGGCGCAGACGAAACGCACCTGGCGCCAAGATGATGGCCATCAGCATGCTGGCCCTCACGGTCTGGTCGCTGTGTTACGGATTCGTCTGGATGAATACCGCGCTGGCCCGTCAGATTTTCTGGATGAACGTGATGTATTTCGGCGTGGTCGTGATCCCACTGAGCTTCCTGGTTTTAGTTTTACAAGTGACCCAACGCGAACAATGGCTGACGCGACAACGCTTCCTGTTGTTGTGCGTCGAACCCGTTTTGATGTTGATCATCATATGGACCGACAAATATCATCACCTATTTCGCACCTCTGCCATTGATTATGTCATCGGGCATCTCACGTATCTGCATTGGATACGCGGGCCGCTATATTGGTTCAATGTTGTTTATTCCTATTCCCTGCTTTTAGCCTGTGTCATTTTGCTGGCGCGCACGTTCCTGCGCGGTTCGCCTCTTTATCGCTCGCAGATCGGGGCCTTGTTGGTCGGCGCCTGCATTCCATGGATCGGCAATTTTTTATCGATCATGCGCCTGCTGCCTCTGCGCGAGCTCGATGTGACGCCGATTGCCTTTGGAATCTCAGGCATCACTTTTTATTATGCCTTGTTCTACCAGCGAATGTTCGATTTGCTGCCGGTCGCACGCAGTCTTTTGATCGAACATATCAGCGATGGCTTAATGGTGGTGGACAAAAATTTCCGAATTCTGGATATCAATCCCGCCGGGGAAAAACTGCTGGATGTCAAAGAGCATGATGTGATTGGAAAAGATGGCCTGAGACTCTTCCCCGATTGGAAAGATATCTCGGAACTTCTGACAGACTCGGATCAGGAAATGCAAGGCGAAATCCCCGGGCGAACCAACCGGTCGCGCTATTACGATCTCAAGATTACGCCGCTCAAAAATAAAAGAACCACCAGCGGATACTTGATCTTATTCCGAGATATCAGCGACCGCTGGAAAGCGGAGCATTCCCTGCGAATGGCCAACCAGGAATTGAAGACTCGCATCAAGGAAGTGGAACGCCTGCAGAAAAAATTGCGCCAGCAGAATGTCCGCGATCCCATGACCGATTTATACAACCGTCGTTTTTTGGAGGAAGCTCTGGAAAGCGAAATCGCGCGTGCGGAGCGCGCCTCGCATCAGGTTGTAATCATTATGATGGACGCGGATGACTTCAAAAAGATCAACGATCATAACGGTCACAAAGCCGGTGATCTTGCCCTGCAATCGCTGGCCAAGTTAATCCAGCTTCATATCCGTCGCAGTGATATCGGCTGCCGTTACGGCGGCGAAGAATTTGTCGTCGTGATGCCCAACACAACGGTCGAGACCGCGTACGAGCGCGCCGAACACATACGCCTAGATTATTCGAATCTGAAATTGCTTGGGCCGAATTCGCATCGACAGGCTTCCATCTCGATTGGGATCGCTTCTTATCCCGCCGACGGTTCGAACGGTGAAGATGTGCTGAACGCCGCCGACCAGGCCATGTATGCAGCCAAAGCCAGCGGCGGTAATCGTACGAAAATCCATCGCAAACAAACGAAGAAGAAAACCGCGGCGGAACGAAAAAGTTCAGCAAAGTCCAGCTCGTCATCGAATCGCCCGCGCCGATCCCGATCGACAAAATCCCGCTAATTAACTAACTCCACGCACATAGCGAATTGCACGCTAATAAATCATACTGGGAGACTCTCGTCTCCCAGTATGATTTATATTGCCAGCAAAATAAAGATGAATTGTCTTCATCTCATGGCGTGGCGGTTGGAGTCTCGTGCATCATCATTGAATCTGGTGTAGGCGTTTCCGCCATCATGGCATCGGGCGTTGCTGTTTCATGCATCATCATCGCATCCGCGGTGGCTGTCGCGTCGGACATCATCGCGTCGGGCGTAGACGTTTCTTGCATCATCATGGCGTCAGCGGTGGCTGTTTCATTAGCCATCATCGTATCCGGTGTGGCTGTGTCGTGCATCATCATGGCATCCGCGGTGGCCGTCTCGTTCGCCATCATCGCATCAGAAGTAGACATGGCATCCTGCTGTTTCTTGACGCCGGGGCCGCAGGCCGTCAACGCAATGGCGAGCAGGATCAAGGTTGGAAAAAGAAATCGGGGTTTCATCAAACTCTCCTTTGATTATGAATTGGTTCACCTCATGGTAGTTCATCCCCATTACAAAACGGCTGTAAAATAGTTACGAAAGAATAAAGCGGATAAGCCGAATCGTAAGGATTTGTTAATTCCTTCGTTAAGTCGTCTCGACTATGATTGGAGCGTCATGGGCAATCAAAAAATTCTTGTAGTGGAAGACGAAGCCAGCATTGCAGAAGTCGTCTGCTTGTATTTGAAGCGCGCCGGGTATGAGGTGCAAACTGCAAAAGATGGAAAAGAAGCGATGACTCTTTTGGAAGACGCGATCCCGGGCTTCGTCATCCTCGACTTGATGCTGCCCGAAGTAGACGGTCTTTCTCTGACCCGTTGGCTGCGCGACCGTTCCAACGTGCCGATCATCATGCTGACGGCGCGCCGCGAGGAGCTCGATCGCATCGCCGGCCTTGAAATGGGCGCAGACGATTACATCGTCAAACCGTTCAGCCCGCAGGAACTGGTCAGCCGCGTGCGCGCTGTGTTGCGCCGCACTGGACGCGAAGATGAATCGGTTCCAGAGCGTCCGCTCACTTCCGGCAATCTGACGATCGATCCGCTCAGCCGCGTGGTTTCGGTTGGTGAAAAGCAAGTGGATTTAACCGCCAAAGAATTCGAAATGCTGCATCTGCTGGTGCGCCATCCGCGACAAGTGTTCACGCGCGAACAATTGTTGGAACGCATTTGGGGCGGCGCCGAATATATCGATGCCGGCACTGTGACTGTTCATGTGCGCCGTCTGCGCGAAAAGATCGAAGAAGATCCATCCAATCCGCGCCGGTTGTTGACGGTGTGGGGTGTGGGTTATAAATTTGAATCGTGATTCGCGTAGAGGCAAGCCAACGGCTCGCCTCTACAATCAATATATGAAATCATCCATTTCCCACCTTCCAATGTTTGTGCGTCTTACGCTTGGGGTGCTCTTGATCATTGCGCTCTCGCTCGGTTTCTTCAAATTAATGATGGGACCGCGCTTGATGGAATTGGGATTGATGGCTGTGTTCCTGGGGATCACAGCTCTCATCTCCGCACTGGCTGGTTACAGCGCGTATCGCCTCGGCTGGCTGACTCGTTCTCCCACCATGCGCTGGACTCTGCTGGCAGGTTATGCCCTCTCCAGCATCCTTACTTTCTTTAACGTTTGGTTCTCCGCGCAGATGATGTTCGCCAGTCAACACGATCTTCTGCTGGCCATCGTGTTATTGGTCTTTGCAAGCGGTATGGCAATGGTGCTGGGATATTTCCTCTCAAGCACGATTACAGATCGTATTCATATCTTGCAGGGCGCGGCGGAACAATTAGCCAAAGGCGATTTACACACACGCGTTCCGGTTAGTGGAAAAGATGAAGTCGCCATGCTTGCATCCACGTTCAACCAAATGGCCGCGCAGCTTGAAGCCGTTGACCAAAAACAGCGCGAGCTCGAGTCGTTACGCCGCGATTTGCTCGCGTGGGTTGGGCATGATCTGCAAACTCCGCTGGCATCCATTCGAGCGATTCTCGAAGCGTTGGCCGATGGTGTAGTGGACGAACCGGAAACCGTTAAGCGATATTTACAAACCGCGCAGCGCGATGTGCGTTCATTATCAGCGCTGATCGATGACCTGTTCCAAATGTCCCAACTCGATGCAGGCGGTCTGCAACTCGACCGCGCCGAATCGTCCTTGGCCGATTTGATTTCCGATACGCTCGAGTCGTTTTCGGAGCTGGCCGCGCGTCAACACATCACACTCGAAGGCTATGCCGAATCAAACATCGATCCGGTCTTCATGGATACGCAACGAGTTGGGCGCGTGTTGAACAACCTCGTCAGCAACGCGCTGCGGCACACACCGCCTGAAGGACGAGTCGAAGTCAATGCGCGGCGAACCACTTCGGGCGTGGAAGTGAGCGTGCGTGATTCCGGCGAGGGCATTCGCCCCGAAGACCTCCCGCACGTCTTCGAACGTTTCTATCGCGGCGAGAAGTCGCGCAGCCGCACCACTGGCGGTGCAGGCTTGGGCCTTGCGATCGCGCGCGGCATCATCGAAGCGCATGGGGGGGGTATTCGCGTCGAGAGCGAAGCGGGGCATGGCGCCGTCTTCACATTCGTATTGCCTTAACCAACTTCTCAGTTTTCCGTAAGCCTTTCGTAAGGAAGTTTCTTTACAATCGTTTCATCAGGAGAGTGAGACTATGAAACGATGGATGATTTTATTCCTCGCAGTCGTTCTGACAGGATGCAGTAGCATGAGTGCAACTCCCATCAAATTAACGGTACCTACCAGCGCCTCTCTCAAGGACCTCGGGCCGGCTCCCGAATTAACCAACTCCGTCTGGCTGAATGTGGACTTGCCGCTGCGCCTCGCCGACTTGCGCGGCAAAGTCGTCCTGCTCGATATGTGGACGTTCGAGTGCATCAATTGCCAACATGTGATTCCCTCGCTAAAAAGTTGGGATAGCAAATACAGAGACCAGGGATTGGTCATCATCGGCAACCATTATCCTGAGTTCAGTTACGAAGCCGATTTGAACAATCTCAAAAACGCGGTGGCACAGGATGGTATTCAATATGCAGTCGCGCAGGATAACGACGGTGCAACCTGGCAGGCCTACCATAGCCAGTATTGGCCTACGATGTATCTGATCGATAAACGCGGCCACATTCGTTATGTACATATCGGCGAAGGCGCGTATACTGAAACCGAAAACGCGATCAAGGCCTTATTGGTAGAAAATAACTAGATTAGTCTTGGAAAATTAGAGGTTCATATGGATACTAAATTCAAATCCGTCCCAGTTCTTTCATCGGAGATTACACCGAAAGAGTTGTATCTCTCACGCCGCGACTTTCTAAAGGCCGCGGGCATCGCCACCGGCACAGCTTTGTTGGCTGCCTGTGCGCCAAGTGCTTCTTCTTCGCAAGATGACAGCGGCACGCCGGAG
>DATKNJ010000310.1:0-6144 GCA_035541395.1 Anaerolineales bacterium | reverse complement strand
GAAGTGAAGCGGCGCATCATGCTCGGCGCGTACACGCTTTCGGCGGGATATTACGACGCGTATTATCTCAAGGCGCAAAAAGTCCGCACTTTATTGCGACAGGATTTTGAAAACGCGTTCGCGGAATGTGACGCGCTGATCGCGCCAGTCTGCCCGACGACGGCGTTCAAACTCGGCGAGAAGACCAGCGATCCGCTCGAAATGTATCTTTCGGATATTTATGTTTCGGCGACGAATCCCGCGGGCGTTCCATCGCTTTCATTGCCCTGTGGATTTTCGCAAAACATGCCAGTTGGGATGCAAATCATCGGAAAGCATTTCGATGAAGAGACGTTGTTCCAAATCGGATACGCGTATCAAAGCGCGACCGATTGGCATAAAAAGTTACCACCACTTCAATAAAACATCCGCGAAGAGCACGAATCCACACGAATATTTCTTCGCGTCGTTAGCGGACTAAAAGGCAAACTCATGACTCAAAAATACGAACCTGTCATCGGACTCGAAATCCACGCCGAATTGATAACGGCCTCCAAAATGTTTTGTAGCTGTTCTGCAGATTACGCTTCCGCGCCGGACGCCAACACCAATATCTGCCCGGTTTGCACCGCCCTACCCGGTGCGATGCCAGTCATCAACAAGAAAGCAGTCGAGCAAGCGATTCTGGTCGGCATGGCATTGAATTGTTCGATCAATCTGCTCAACAACTTTGCGCGCAAAAATTATTTTTATCCCGATCTGCCGAAAGGTTATCAAATCTCGCAATATGAGTTGCCCATCGCAGCTAATGGCTGGATCGATGTGCCCGCTGATTCAGGCGATGGGCAACAGCACATTCACATTCGTCGCGCGCATCTCGAAGAAGACACCGCCAAAACTTTTCATCGCGGAGAGTATGCGTTGATCGATTACAACCGCGCCGGCGTGCCTCTGCTCGAAATCGTCACCGAGCCGGATATGCACACGGTCGAAGCCGCGCTGGCATATGCCACCAAAATCCGCGCCATCTTGCGCACGCTCGGCGTCAACTCCGGCGATATGGAAAAAGGCGTTCTGCGTTTCGAGGCCAATGTGTCTGTTCGCCCGATTGAAAGCGATCAACTTCGCACGCGCACTGAGATCAAAAACCTGAACAGTTTCCGCGCACTGACGCGCGCTTCGACGTATGAAATCCAACGCCAGATCGCGTTATATGAAAGCGGCAAAGATGTGATGCAGGAAACCTTGGGCTGGGATGAAGCGCGCGGCGTGACAGTTTCCCAACGCAGCAAAGAACACGCGCACGACTATCGCTACTTTCCCGAACCAGACCTGCCTCCGTTGGAATTGAGTCAGTCTTACGTGGAAAGTTTCCGCGCCCACCTGCCCGAACTGCCAGATGCAAAAACCGAACGTTTCATCCGCGAGTACGGACTCAAGCCACAAGACGCGACGTTGCTCGCGTCCGAAAAATCGCTGGCAGAATATTTCGAGTCGGTTGTAGCGCAGACGCGCGACTCGGCCAAAACCGTCAGCAATTGGGTGACCGGTGAACTGTTGCACCAGGTCAACGAGCTCAGCCTGAGCGTGGACGCGATCCCCGTTCCGGCTGCGCAGTTAGCGGAGTTAATCAATTTGGTGTTCGACAAATTGATTAACGGAAACACAGCCAAGTCTGTATTGATCGAGATGTTCAAATCCGGCCGCGCACCGAAAGAGATCGTCGAATCCGCGGGACTGAGTCAAATTTCAGATGAAGGTTATCTCAAGGAAGTGGTGGCAAAGATCGTGGCGGACAACCCGAAAGAAGTCGCCAGCTATCTAGGCGGCAAAGAAACGCTGACGCAATGGTTCATGGGACAGGTCGCGCGCGTTACCAAAGGCAAAGCTGATCCGCAGGCCGCGCGCGAGTTGCTGGTCGAGGCGCTGGAAAAGTCGAGAAAATGAAATCTTTCTCGTTGTGCTATAATTATCTCACCATGATGAATTTTCGTTCCAACGGCTTGAACGATAACGATAATGACGATCGCTGGTTCATTGGGCGAAGCTTTGCTGGTTAACGGAAATCGAATCGGAAAACCAATCGCCCAACGCAAATGCGAAGGGCGATTTATTTTGTGTGAAGGTCGTGTCATCCTGAGCGCAGCAAAGGATCTCGGTTATGGATTAAGAGACTCTTCAGTCGCAAAGAACGCTCCCTCAGAGTGACATGAACAAATTCGGAGGCGCATCATGTATAAAACTCATACCTGCGGCGAATTGCGCGCAGCCCATGCGGGCCAGAACGTAACTCTGGCTGGCTGGGTGCACAACTTCCGCACCTTTGGCGGCGTAGTCTTTCTTGTGCTACGCGACCGCTATGGCATTACCCAAATCGTGACCAAGCCTGATGCGTTCCCCGATGCACACAAAGCGATTGAATCGGCCAAATCAGAATGGGTGCTGCAAATCGAAGGTGAAGTCAAGATGCGCCCCTCCGATCAATTCAACCCGAAAATGGCGACCGGCGAAATCGAAGTCGAAGCGCACAAAGTGACCGTGCTCAACGCGGCCAAACCCACACCGATTGTCGTCAATCGCGACGACGATGAGAACGAAGATATTCGTTTGAAATATCGTTATCTTGATCTGCGCCGCGAGCGCATGACGCGCAACTTAGTCTTGCGACATCGCGTGGTCAAGTTCATGCGCGACTTCATGGATCAGCACGGCTTCATCGAAATCGAAACGCCGATCCTTTTCAAAGCCACGCCCGAAGGCGCGCGCGACTATCTCGTGCCATCGCGCATTCATCCCGGTCATTTTTACGCGCTGCCGCAGTCACCGCAACAACTCAAACAATTGCTGATGGTTGCGGGCATGGATCGATATTTCCAGATCGCGCGCTGTTTCCGCGATGAGGATTTGCGCGGCGACCGTCAGCCCGAGTTCACACAACTTGATCTCGAAATGTCTTATGTTCACCGCGACGACGTATTGGCACTAACCGAACAGTTATACACAGAGATGCTGCCCGCGGTCGCACCGCAAAAAAAGTTAATGGCATCGCCGTGGCCAAAACTTTCACATCACGAAGCGCTCGAAAAATATGGATCGGATAAACCTGATCTTCGTTTCGGGATGGAATTAAAGGATGTGACCAATATCTTCGCGAAGAGCGAATTCCGCGTCTTTCAGTCTGCGCTCGAAGCTGGCGGCGTGATCAAGTGCATCGTGGCGGCTGGCTGCGCGGACTATTCGCGCAAGGAAGTGGACGCGTTGACCGAGATGGCAAAGTCGCTCGGGGCGAAAGGTCTCGCCACGATAGCGATGACAAGTGAAGGCGTGAAAGGAACCGCCGCGAAATTCGTCACTGCCGAAGAAGTAGAAGCGGTGAAGTCGCGTGTCGGCGCGAAGGAAGGCGATCTGATTCTGTTCGCGGCGGATGCACGCGCAATCGTCAACAAAGTGTTGGGCGGCTTGCGACTCGCTTTGCGCGATAAATTAAATCTCGTGGATAAAGATGTGATGGCTTTCGCGTGGGTGGTGGACTTTCCGATGTTCGCGTGGAACGAGGAAGAACAAAAATGGGATGCCGAACATCATCCGTTCACGATGCCGAAGTTGGACGATCTGCCGAAGTTTGAGACGAACCCGGCTGAGATTCTTTCGGACGCGTATGATATGGTGTGCAACGGCTACGAGCTGGCGTCAGGTTCGATCCGTATTCATCGCAGTGATGTGCAATTGAAGGTGTTTCAACTGCTGGGATTGAGCGGCGAGGAGATCGAAGAGAAGTTCGGTCACATGCTGGAGGCGTTCGAATATGGCGCGCCGCCGCACGGAGGGATCGCGCCGGGCATCGACCGTTTGGTAATGCTGCTGGCGGACGAACCGAACATCCGCGAGGTGATCGCCTTCCCGAAGAATCAAGCTGGTCGGGATGTGATGGCCGATGCGCCGTCCACTGTGACCGAAAGACAGTTGAAGGAATTACATATTAAAATTGTGGAATGAAAGTTATAGGCGCAATATATTATTACACCTATACAAAACATCGGAGGAATCATGGGAATCATCCGCGTAGAAGAGATTTCGAAATATACCGGCCAGGAAGTCACCATTCAAGGCTGGGTCTACAATCGCACAGACAAGGGCAAATTGTGTTTCCTGCTCGTGCGTGACGGAAGCGGCTTTGCGCAATGTGTGGCTTTCAAGGGCGATCTCGACGAAGCGCTCTTCGACCAGATCATGCGCCTGCCACAAGAGTCGTCGGTCATCATCACAGGCGCGGTGCGCGAGGACAAACGCGCGCCTGGCATCCCCGGCGGTTACGAAGTGGGCATCAAGGATTTTAAAATCGTGCAAGCCGCGGAACAGGATTATCCGATGGCGCTCAAAGATCACGGTGTGGACTTCGCGCTCGACAACCGTCACTTATGGATTCGCATGCAAAGTCAATGGGCGATTTTACGCATCCGCTCAACCGTGATGGCCGCTACGCGCGAATGGTTGGACACCAACGGATTCATCGCGATGGACACTCCGATTCTGACTCCGGCCGCAGCGGAGGGCACGACGACTCTCTTCGAGACGCCTTACTTCGACGAAGGCTTCGCGTATCTCGCACAGACCGGCCAACTTTATAACGAAGCCAACATCTTCGCGTTCGGAAAAGTGTATTGCTTCGGCCCAACCTTCCGCGCTGAGAAGTCAAAAACGCGTCGGCACCTGACCGAGTTCTGGATGCTTGAACCCGAAATCGCGTTCTGCGATCTCGACGGCTTAATGGAAGTCGAAGAGCAAATGATCACGCACATCGTCCAGCGCGTGCTGCGCGAACGCAGCGCCGAGTTGAAGTCATTGGGGCGTGATCTCGCCAAACTGGAGAATATCAAAGCGCCCTTCCCGCGTATCTCCTACGATGACGCGGCCAAAATGATCGGCGAACTGCGCGAAAAAGAAACGGACCCCGAAAAGAAAGAGTTGCTCAAGTTCGATTGGGGTATCGACTTCGGCGCGCCGCATGAAACCGCTATTACGAATCAGTTCGACAAGCCGGTATTCTGTTATGGGTATCCAACCGCGGTCAAAGCATTTTACATGGAACCGTGGCCGGGTCGGCCTGAAGTATGCAAGTCCGTAGATTTGCTCGCGCCGGAAGGATACGGTGAAATCTGCGGCGGCTCGGAACGCATCAGCGATTACGACTTATTGCTGAAACGAATCCATGAACAGAAGCTGCCCGAGGAAGCCTTCAAGTGGTATCTCGAACTACGCAAATATGGCTCGGTCACGCATTCCGGATTCGGCATGGGCGTGGAACGCGTCACAGCCTGGCTGTGCGGCATCGAGCATATCCGCGAAGCGATTGCTTTCCCGAGGACGATCAAGAGAGTGTATCCGTAATTCCAAAAAGCTTGGCATTGTGATAAATGTCAGGCTTTTTTTATAATTTCTCCGACGTATACTTATTTGAGATGTCGCAATTTCGCATGGGGAGGTGCGGGATGGATTCGTCGCAAATCAACGTTGGGCGGGATGTACAGGGCAATATCATAGTGGGAGATAAAAATAAAATCATTGGTTATAGCGCCGAGCAAGTTTCGGCACTGATTGCCCAAATCTCCACTACCTTTCAACCGAAGCCGTTTGATGGATGCTGTCCCTATAAGGGCCTCGATGTCTTTGAAGAAGAAGACGCGGAGTTGTTCTTCGGACGCGAAAAGGTGGTGGATGATCTTGTCAGCCGCGTGAAGGAGTCTCGGACCGTGTTCATCACTGGTCCATCGGGAAGCGGGAAGTCGTCGCTGGTACGCGCAGGTTTGATCCATGCGTTGAGAGGTGGAGCCATCCAAGATTTGCACAGCGAGCGTTGGCTGTATGAAACCGTTAAGCCGGGACGTGAGCCGCTGGAAGCGTTGGCATCCGCCTTCTCGCGTTTGAAGTCGCCGGAGTTGGAAAATTATTTCCGAAAGCATGCCGATCAAGCCAACATCCTGCACGAGTGTGCCGAATCCGCGTTGAGCGGACAGACCAATCAACGGCTGGTATTGTTCATTGATCAATTCGAGGAAGTCTTTACCCAAGTGAGCAAAGAGAACGCCGCACGCTTCCTGGATACATTGACAGACGCGGCGGCAGGTGAAAATGGACGCGTGATCATTTTGTTCTCGATGCGTTCCG
>DATKNJ010000309.1:0-13412 GCA_035541395.1 Anaerolineales bacterium | reverse complement strand
AAGTAATTTAGTAATTGTGCTTCATGCTCTGTTAGGAGACGAGAAACTGCCTTCAATTCTACAATGACTACATCTTCGACCAGCAAATCTGCAAAATATTCACCAACAACTTGCCCCTGAAAATGCACATTGATCTTTGCTTGCTGCTGAACTTTCAGTCCCATCTCAGTCAAAGCTATGACCAACGAATTTTCATAGACCTTCTCGAGAAATCCGTATCCCAATTGTGGATATACTACTTTATAAAACGCGTGCAAAATTCTATCGGTGGTCTCACTATGTTTGAGTAGGGCTTGTCCGTCAGGCATGTCTTAAACCTCTGCGTTCATCCGCGCTCGTCCGCGTCCTATAAATAATATGTTATTACCAATTGCCAATCAAAATTTCCATTCCTTCAACACATCCATCGCTTTGTAATTGGTCAGATCCAATTGCAACGGCGTGATGGATACATATCCCGCGGCCAATGCGCCGACGTCTGAGCCTTCTTCGGGAATGCCAGTTGGCGCTTCGCCGCCGATCCAATAATAGGGCCGCCCGCGCGGATCGAGCCGCGCATCCAACGCGTCGCGATAGACGCGCAATCCCTGGCGCGTGATCATGAACCCGGCGAGTTCTGCTTCTTTGCGATACGGCACATTGACGTTTAACACCACGCCTTTTGGCAATTCGTCGGCAATCACTTGTTCGGCCACGCGTCGTCCCACTGACGCGGCAGTGGAGTAATCCAACGCGCCTTTGAAATCGGTGGGCGAATCGAGTGAAACCGCAATACCCGGAACGCCGTCGATCACGGCTTCCATCGCGGCGGTGACTGTTCCCGAATACGTCACATCGTGGCCGATGTTGGCATTTGGATTGATGCCCGAAACCACCAAATCGATTTCTTCTTCGAGAAAACCGAGCAACGGCAAGGCCACACAATCGGAAGGCGCGCCGTCGCACATGAAAGCATGTGAGCCATCGGCCAAAATCGTTTCGCGCACGCGCAGCGGACGATCCATGGTTTTGACATGGCCCGAAGCCGACCAGTTGCGATCCGGCGCGAAGACCGTCACTTTGCCCAAGGAACGAAGCGCCTGAACCAATGCCAACAATCCGGGTGCTTGCGCGCCATCATCATTCGTTACCAAAATATGCATCTTTGATTCTTCTCTTTTCTCAATGCGAGAGGACTTGTTTTAACCACAGATGAAAATTTAAAGATTATTACATCTCTTTTATCTGTGTTCATCTGCAGCCTATTTCGATTCTTTCAACGCCTTCTTGAAATTTTCCAAGGCGTCTACTGGGGTTGGATCCACGCCGTAACCCATCGCTACATAATAGGCCATGTAGTCGCCGAACAAAATCAATGTCCACATGTGCGCCAGCGGATTGCTGCCGCGCGCATCCACGTGATCGGTGTTCATACCTTCCATCATCATGGTGTGACGCGTGAGATCGGAACGCAGACGATTGCGCGGATGATCGGACGGCGCGCGTAAGAACAAAGTCATCGTGTGCGGATTCAAAACTTCATCGGGGTTTACAGTTCCTGCCAATGTGTTGTGATCGGCTTCCGGCAAATACTCAAAATTTGCGCCCGCTTTGGCGACCTCGTTCATCTGTCCTTTCCAGCGACGCGCGACCGGCGCAAGCAACCCCGCGCCCATCACAGTGACCCAGCGTCCCATCAATTGACCGGCATAACGCTTGGCTGGATTCTTGGCAATGGGAACGTCCGCGCGCAGATTCTCCTGCGATCTCTTCATCGCTTCGACCGCGCCTTTCATGGCTTCCGTTTGATCGGGAATCAACCCGAGACGGCTGAACAGCGCCAACAGCAACCCAAACGAGAATCCGACCGCGGCGCGCGGTTGGCCTTTGTGCTCGAACGTCCAGAATGGAATCTTCTTCTCTTTGGCGCGCTTGAGCAATTCACCGCCAGTGCAAACCACGAAGACGCGACAACCGTTAGCCAGCGCGGCGTCGAATGAATCAAGAGTCTCTTCGGTGTTGCCGGAATGCGACGAGGTTACGACCAGCACACCTTCACCACGTGCCCAGGCGGGGAGGCCGTAATCGCGATGAACGGTGACAGGCACGAGGGCGGTCGGAGCGATGTACGCGGAAAGCAAATCCGCGCCGATGGCGGAACCGCCCATGCCCGAGATCACCACGTGTTGGATGTTTTTCCAATCGGGCAGCGGCTGATTGAATCCAAGCGCGAAAGTCGAGGCGAGTTGACCAGGCAAGCCATCAATTTCGCCGAGCATGTTTTGTTTATCGAGTTCTTTGAAGCGTTTGAGATCGTCTAAATCCATGTTATTTTGCACCTTGAATAAAATTCGCCAGATCGTTTTTCAATTCTTCCAGCGATGGCATATGAATGTACATCATGTGGCCCGCTTCATAGTAGCTCATGCTCACGTGATCGCGCAGGCTTTGATCGAGACCGAGATGATTGAATGTGTATTCGGTGGCGAAGTAAGGTGTACCGAGATCGTAATAACCGTTGGCCACGAACACTTTGAGATATGGATTGTCCGTCATCGCCATGCGCAGTGTCTCGCCGACATTGGCGTATTGATTCTCGAACTCGGCATACGACCACGGATGTACGAAGTTGCTCAAAATTTCATACGGCAAATCAGATTCGAATTTCAACTCGGCGCGCACGTAATCATAAAATGCGGCCGTGTACGGACCGACCACATTGGTCAATAGCGGATCATATTCCGCGTTTTCGGTGACTCCCAAACGATCGATGCCGGTGAAGCGACTGTCGAGACGGCCGACAGTTTGTCCGCGCGAACGCAAGAGTTCCTTGAAGAAATGCTGATCTTTGATTCGCAAGTTCGAGCGTTCGATGAACTCCGGTGAGAGTCCGGTATAACGTGCCAACTTCTCGACAACGTCGGCGCGTTCGCGCGGCGTCAGTTGATCACCTTTCAGCAAAGCCGAAGCATATTCGCCCAGCGCGAACTTCTCGACTTCTTTCAATAAGTTTTGCAGAGTGCGACGGATTCGTAATGCGCCGTGATACCAAGCCGTAGCTGCATACGCGGGAAGAAAGAGAATATACGGCAGATCGTTGTTGACCGGGAAATCAATCGTAGTGAAATCCAACACCGACGAGATGAGCATGATACCGTTAAGATACAGTCCATGCCGATCCTGCAAATAACCGGATAACCCGGCCGAGCGTGTCGTCCCATAGCTTTCGCCGATCAAGAATTTGGGCGAAAGCCAGCGACCATACCGCGTGGTATACAGCCGAATAAAATCGCCAACCGACTCGATGTCCTTTTTGAAGCCATGCCATTCCTTAGGCTTTTCGCCTTCCACCGGGCGCGAGTAACCGGTGCTGACAGGGTCAATGAATACCAAATCGGTTTCGTCGAGCAGCGAGAATTCATTATCGGTTAACTTGAACGGCGGCTTGGGAAGGCTGCCATCGAACTCGAGCACTACACGTCGCGGCCCGAGCAGACCGAGATGCATCCACACCGAGGCGGAACCTGGTCCGCCGTTGAATGAAAACGTGATCGGACGTTTTGATTTATCTGCTTCGTCATCTTTAGTGTACGCGACAAAGAAGACTTGTGCGCGCGGCTTTTCGCCTTCCGCTTCTTTCTCACGATCAGCGGTCTCTTCCTTAAGAATCATCGTCCCGGCTGTGACGGTGTACTTGATCTCTTTTCCGCCGATCGCCACCGCGTGCTGAGTTTGGACGAGATTGTCTTTGGGAGTCGGTTTCTCTTCTTTCTTCCCTTCGGCTTTGCTCAAGGCTTTTTCTTCTGGTCTTTCTTCTGCCATATTAATTCTCCTTATCACTCAATGTAACCAGCGCGTAAATATCTCGCTTGTTCCACCCTGAGATCGGAGCGAGTTCCGACGCGATATCTTTTGCAGACTTTCCAATTTTACGATCATTCTTGATGGCGGCCATCAATTTCTCTTCCGCCCACTTTCCGCTTTCGGTTTCTTTCATGCCTTCCACGATCAACACAAATTCACCGCGTGGCTCTGTGAAATAAGCCCGCGCGGCGCTGACTTTGCCGCGGAACACTTCCTCGTGCAGTTTAGTCAACTCGCGCGCCACTGCAATGGAACGATCTCCAAGCACAGCAAGAATATCGTCCAAGGAATCCAACAAGCGGTGCGGCGCCTCGAAGAAAATCAATGTGTAAGGCAAATCCGCGACCTGGCTGAGGAACTGATGTCGTTCGGACGATTTGCGCGGCAGAAAACCAAGATATAGGAACGCGTCCGTGGGCAAGCCGGAAACAGTCAGGGCCGCGATAGGGGCCGATGGGCCGGGAACAGGCCGAACATCGAAACCGGAAGCGAGGGCGGCGCGCACCAACTCGTAGCCGGGATCATTGATGGCCGGTGTGCCCGCGTCCGAGACCAAAGCCACATCGCCTTCGTTGAGCGTGGCAAGGACCGAATCCAACTTGGTCAATTTGTTGTGTTCGAAATAGCTGGTGAGGCGCGTGTGAATATCGAAATGTGAGAGAAGCTTTTGCGTTTGGCGCGTGTCCTCGGCCGCGATCAGACGCGCCTCGCGCAAAATGCGAACCGCGCGCGGCGAAAGGTCTTCGAGATTGCCGATGGGAGTGGCCACAAGGTAAAGTGTACCCATAATGAAATTTTATCACTGGCGATGCTATAATCATCCTTGTGCGAAATCGGGTGATTTTCGAGGAGCAGAATGAGCCAACTGGTTCCAGGTGAATACGAAACGACACTAAACGGTATTCGTATTCATTATTCCATTCGAGGCACGGGGCCGGCGCTGATCGCACATTCTGGCGGCCCGGGCATGGACGCGCGCGGTTGGGACGATTTTGCCAAGATCGATGATTTTGTTACGGTGATTGCGATTCATCCACGCGGTTCGGGCCTTTCAGGACCTGCGAACGGGCACGCGTATCTCCTGTCGGATTACGCGTCTGACGTGGAAGCCTTGCGCGTTTATCTCGGTTTGGAAAAACCCATCGTGATGGGTTGGTCGCACGGCGGGATGGTGGCCCAGCAGTTCGCTTTCACATATCCAGACTCACTATCCAAATTGATTTTGTTCGACACGTCGGCATATTTCGGCGAATTTCTAAATGATGTTCAAGCTGCGGTGCAGGAATTTAAAAATCAGCCGTGGTATGAGAAGTCTTTTGAAGCGTTGCAAAAAGAATGGGCGGGCGAATATCAAACCGATGAAGATATGGCACGCTTGTGGGCGGATGAGATGAAATTTTATTTCAAGCAATTCGATGCGCGTGCCGAAGGCTATCATCAGCGCACGAAAGACTTGCCTGTCCGAATCGATCCGCTTAAAACGTTCAATGATCAGGAAGCACCGATCATGGATTTGCGGCCACGACTGAAAGGCATCCGCGTGCCGACTCTGGTGATCGTCGGTCGGCATGATTTCATCACGAATGTCGTCATGGCCGAGGAAATGGTCAAGCACCTTCCTAATGCACAGTTGGAGATTTTCGAGGAGTCTGGTCATTTCGCTTTAGTAGAAGAACCACAGAAATTTTATCGAGCGATCAAGAAATTTGTAACGACATAGTGCCAACCTTATTGATGTGTAGATTCCATGAGTCCGCCTAATATTTACTATAGCGCTGCCCTGAGTGTTGCGGGGATTATTTGTTTTATCGTCGCGGCGGTCATTTGGCAGATGCGCCGCGCTTCGGCAGGCGCAGTCTCGTTGATGATCCTGATGTTAGCCTTGAGTTGGTGGGATCTGACTTACGCGTTGTTTTGGGCAGGCGCGCCTGCGCCGTCATACTATTTCTGGCTGGATAGTACATATGTCGGCGTTGTTATTGTCCCTTTGGTGGTGTTCGTTTTCACATTACAGTTAACGCGTTACGGCCATTGGGTGAAACGCCCGCTCATTTTGGCATTATGCGTTGAGCCGGTTCTCGTTTTGTTCTTCCTGTTTACGGACCCGTGGTTTAACTTATTCTTTGGCGGCAAGCGACTGCCCGGCATGGGCATGATCCCGAATGGCGGTCCAATATTTTGGGCAAATATTGTCTATTCGTATGGGCTGGTGCTTTTCTCCACGATCCTGATCGTGAGAAGCTTTTGGGAAGCAGTTGGCTTATATCGTAAACAGCTTTCGTGGCTATTAATCGGCATCGGGGTTTCATGGCTGAACAGTTTGATCTTCATCGTTGGCCTCCGTCCGTTCCCCAACGCAGATAACACGCCGTTCTCCTTCAGTATCCTTGGGATTGCATTTACCTTTGCGCTTCTACGTTATCACTTGTTGGACGTGGTGCCCATCGCGCGCGATAAATTAATCGAAAGCATGAGCGAAGGCGTCATTGTGCTCGATGCGCAGAGCCGGGTCGTGGATGTAAACCCGGTAGTGCAGAAAGAAATGAATCTCTCCTTGCTCGACTCGGTCATCGGCCAGCCAATCGAAAAAGCCTTTCCTCAGTGGATCGAATTTATTAAAGCTTTTCGTGATGTCAATGAAGCGCAGGTGGAGATTCCAATCGGCGATCCTCCGCGCCGCTATTTGGATTTACGCATCTCTCCCTTGGCCGATAACCGTCACCATTTAATCGGCCGGCTCTTTGTCTGGCGCGACATCACCGAACTGAAGTTCGCACAGATCGAGTTGCATGAACTGGCCACGCAGGACAGTCTAACGCAGGCTTTCAACCGCCGCCATTTTGTAGAGCTGGCCAATCAGGAATTGCCGCGCTCGATCCGGTTCAAGTATCCGCTGGCGCTTATTCTGCTCGATATTGATAACTTTAAAAATATCAATGATCATTATGGACATTTGGTCGGCGACCAGGTCTTGGCAGCCTTTGTAAAGATTTGTCAAAGGAATATCCGCGGCCCCGACTTGTTTGCACGTTGGGGCGGTGACGAGTTTATCTTTTTGTTGCGTGAGACCGTTCTTGAGCAGGCCTCTCAATTTGCAGAGAGATTATCTGCAGCAGTTATTCAATCTCCCATTCTGGTTGAGGATTTAAGTATACCGATCACGATTAGTTTGGGAATCTCAACAATGGCCTCCGAGAAAGACACATTGGAGACAATCGTTGCCAGAGCAGATGAAGCACTTTACGCCGCAAAGGAAGCAGGGCGGAATCGAGCCGTGATCTGGAATGCGCAGTTAAATCGCGATTGAGATCGAAAGGCGCGGGAACGATCCGGACTCGTTGGGGTTGAGAGTCATGACTAACCAATAAAGGACAAAGCAAAATGATAGTGGTTTCAGATATGATGGGTACGTTGACCACCGGTTCGCCGGTGATTGGCCTCGTGGATTGGATCAGGCATCATCAAAGCAAGTGGCAGGCAAATTTCTACATGGCATCGATTACGCCTGCGTATCTCATGGCGAAACGCGGCTGGATCGATTGGCAGGAATGGGGGCAGAAATTGATGGTGGAGAGTCTATCGATGATACGCGACGCGACACCAGCCAAGATGGTGGAAGTCGGCGAATGGGCGGTGGAACATAACTTGTGGACGAAGCGTCGCGAGGATATGATCGCGCGCTTGATCGAGCATCGGCAAAACGGCGCTCAGGTCTATATCGCCAGCAGTGTGATCGAACCGATCATCGAACCGTTCGCCAAACGAATCGACGCCCAGATGATCGGTACACCCGTTGAGTATGAGGATGGCTGCGTCCGTATTGCCGGGGATTTGACCGCAGCAGAGCGCAAAATCGAGAAGGTATTGAATCGCCTAACTGTGGAACGCGTGGACTACGCGTATGGTGATACGATGCAGGATGTCCCGTTGCTCGAACATGCCGAGCATCCCGTAGCGGTCTATCCCGATGAAAAATTGAGAGCGACTGCGCAGGAACGCGGTTGGAAAATCATTGGGTGAAATTTTTAATCCTAAATTGAAATTAAACTAAATATTCAAAGCGCTATAATAACCAAAGTAAGGCGATCTGGTTTCATGTTTCACTGTACAGAGGAGAAACAGCAATGAATAATATGAAGACAATTGGTATCGTTGTAATGGTTATTGGAGTGCTTCTGCTGATCGTCGGCTTATCCGCCAATTTGTTCGGTGGCGTACCCGGTTTTGGAATCAAGCAGATCCTCGCCACCGTAGGCGGTGTTGTCATTGCAGTTGTTGGGTACGTGCTGTATTCCAGAAAATAAACTGCTGACTGGTTCGTAAAATCGATAAATTCATACCAATTCCGTCGGAATTGGTATGAATGAATTTGGAGACCTCGCCGGCCTGTCCAATCCAATAAAAATTCCTCCCGCACAGGAGGAATTTTTATGACTCCAGAAATCCCCTCCCATTCAGTTCGAACTTCAGGATGTCAGAAAAGATTTCGACAAAAGTTGGGATACGCTCGCTGTTCCCTGCTCCAATTGAGCGCTGACCCCTTGATGACCGGACTCTACCTTCGCTACCGAATTCGGTTGATAACCGCTCGTGGTGGGCATGGGAGTCGGGCTTGCGGCTCCGGTCGAGGAAGGAGATGGCGGGGTATGAGTCGCTTTGATGTGTTTGGCCGATTTAGTGGGCGATCCGGAATTGAGCAGCTTACTCAGGCCCAAGTGCATCGAACAGGACGATAACAGCAGAGCGAACAAAACGAACACAGTTATGATGGAAAACTTTTTCATTTTTGCCTCCAAGCAACGGGGGCAATCTTATATCTGGCAGATTAATTTATTCTGTGACTGGTTAAGTCTTCGATAAGAAGGCGAAGATTTTGTGTTGTAAATAAAAAGGCGGACAACAGCCCGCCTTGGAAATCTTGTTTTATTTGCGTTTATCTAATACTATACTCGTTCCCGATTGAACTGTGTTTCATACAATTGACTATATAACCCTCCCAGCGCGAGCAACTCTTCGTGCGTGCCGCGTTCGACGATGCGGCCGCGATCCATCACGAGAATTAAATCCGCAGCGAGGATCGTGGATAAGCGATGTGCGATGACGATGGACGTTCGTCCAGCCATGACGTGCTTCAACGCTTCTTGAATCAGCGATTCAGATTCGCTATCGAGCGAACTGGTAGCTTCGTCCAAAACCAAAATGCGCGGGTCTTTCAGAATTACACGTGCCAATGCAATGCGTTGTTTCTCGCCACCACTGAGTCTATAACCGCGCTCGCCGACGATTGTGTTGTAACGATCTGGCAAATCTATGATGAAGTTGTGGATATTCGCGGCGCGTGCCGCCGACTCGATCTCCTCTTGCGTTGCATCGATCTTGGCATACGTTAAGTTCGTCCGAATCGAATCATGGAACAAGTATGTTTCCTGTGTTACCATGCCAATCGCGGCTGAAAGTGAGTCGAGCGTGACATCTTTTAAATCATGTCCATCGATTCGGATGGCTCCGCTGGTGGGATCGTAGAGGCGCGGGATGAGATACGTTGTCGTAGTTTTGCCTGCCCCCGAAGGTCCGACGAGAGCGACGAGCTGGCCCGGTTTGGCGTGAAAGGAAACATTTTCCAAAGCGACTTCACGCGCCTGCGACTTTATATCGGATTCCGGTTCCCCTTTACTGCCGTTTCCATGATAACCATTCCCCTTTTCTTCCAGCGACAAAACTGCCGTTACATTCTCCATGCTGCCATAACGCTTGACCTCACCGAGCAATCCCTTGTCGCTTGACTCATCATAGTTGAAGCTGACGTTCTCGAACTGCAGGTCGCCTTGCACATCTTTCAATACCAATGCGTCGGATCTCTCCGCGATCTCTTGAGGAAGATCAAGTACTTCGAAGACGCGCTCAAAACTGACGACTGAAGTGGCGAACGTCACGGGCGCATTCGACAGGGATTGCAATGTGTTATACAGGCTGCCAAGATATGAACCGAAGGCGACGATGGTTCCGATGGTGAAAGTTTTTTGAATGACGAAATATCCGCCGAAGCCATAGACGAGAGCCGTGCCAACCGCAGTCACCAAGCCAATGATCGCAAAGAACAATACGCCGATGACGGTGCGTTGGATATCGATCTCACGCACAGCCCAGGCGCGTTCACGGAATCGAGCATCTTCCTCTTTTGTGCGCCCAAAGAGTTTGACCAGCAACGCGCCGCCGATGTTAAGCGTCTCATTCATGTGCGCGTTCATCTCGGCGTTCATCTCCAACTGTTTGCGCGTGATCTCGCGCAGGCGTTCGCCGAGTCGGCGCGCGGCAATAATGAACAACGGCAAGATCACTACACTGATGAGAGTCAACCGCCATTCGAGGCTGAACATCACCGCTAAGATCGCGACCGCTTCAATGATATTGGTCGCGATGGTCACGATGGTGTTGCTGATGGCGTCCTGTGCGCCGACCACATCGTTGTTGAGTCGACTCATCAATTCGCCGATCTTGGTGTTCGTGAAGAAGCGCAGACTCATCTGTTGCAAGCGCGAGAACAGCGCCACGCGCAGATCAAAGATGACGCCTTCGCCCACAACGGCATTGAGCTGTCGTTGAATAACGCCGATGACACCGTTCAGTACTGGAATGGCAAGCAGCGCCAACGCAAGCCAAATCAGCCGATGAACATCTCCGGCGGGAATGACTTGATCGATCATGTTACGGAAGATCAAAGGCGTGAGCAACGTCAGTCCGGTGCTAAGCAAAATCATCACCAACATGCCAATGATTTCTTTCAGGTACGGACGCGAGTAAGCCAGCACGCGCCTCAACAACTGACGATCCATCTGCGGATGTTCATCACCGCTCCGAATAAATGTAGCCCAACTTCTGCGGCTTCTATCCAAACCCAGTCCTAATCCACGTCCACCGCCGCTACCATAACTCATATATTTATCTCCTAAAATGCGCGACTATTTTCCAGAAGCACGGGCCTCTGAAATACAAATCATCACATGAAATTTAAAAGCTTTGCAGGGTCGATTGTGCTACTAATTGGACGAACTTGCAATTCTTTTTCCCCGTCTTCTAATTGAACCCCCATAAATGCCTCTCCCAATCCTCCCCAAATTCCATGAATTTAGGGAGGATAGACAAATCTTGGGTGGAACTAAACTTTTTCTCTATTGAACTGTGTTTCATACAATTGACTATATAACCCTCCCAGCGCGAGCAACTCTTCGTGCGTGCCGCGCTCAACGATTTGCCCGCGATCCATCACGAGAATTAAATCCGCAGCGAGGATCGTAGACAGGCGATGCGCGATGACAATCGAAGTGCGCCCGGCCATCACGCGCTTCAACGCTTCTTGAATCAGCGATTCGGATTCGCTATCGAGCGAACTGGTGGCTTCGTCCAAAACCAAAATGCGCGGGTCTTTCAGAATCACACGCGCCAACGCAATGCGTTGTTTCTCACCGCCGCTCAAACGATAACCGCGCTCACCGACGATTGTGTCATAACGATCTGGCAAATCTATGATGAACTGATGGATGTTTGCAGCGCGTGCCGCCGATTCAATTTCTTCTTGCGTAGCATCCATTTTTGCGTAAGTTAGATTCGTGCGAATCGTGTCGTGAAAGAGATACGTTTCCTGTGTCACCATGCCAATCGCGGTTGAAAGTGAATCGAGAGTCACATCTCGCAGATTGTTTCCGTCGATGCGGATAACGCCGCTGGTGGGATCATACAAGCGCGGGATGAGATAGGTCAGTGTGGTTTTACCAGCGCCCGAGGGACCGACCAACGCGACCAACTGTCCGACATGCGCGGTAAATGAGATTCCCTCCAAAGCGACCTCTCTGGCTTGAGAGACCGCCTCAGCCTCCCCGTCGCGTGATTCGGTTTCTTCATCCTTTTTTTTGCCGTTGCCTTTTCCCGCCAACGACAAGACCGCGCCGACATCATCCATGCGCCCATAACGTTTCACATCTTTGAGTAGTTTGGATTCGTCCACACTGTAGTTGAACGTGACGTGATCGAATTCGAGCTGGCCTTTGACGTTTTCCAGTTTGCGTGCATCCGGTTTCTCGACGATGTCATGCGGCAGATCGAGCAATTCAAAGACGCGCTCGAAGCTGACCATCGAGGTGGAGAAATCCACTGGCGCGGAAGCCAGGCCTTGCAGCGTGCCATACAACTGACCAAGATACGAACCAAAAGCCACGATGGTTCCAACGGTAAACGAACCTTGGATCACGAAGTAACCGCCGAGTCCATAAACGAGGGCCGTGCCCACTGCGGTGACGAGACCGAGAATCATAAAGAAGACCGAACCGATCACCGCACGATGCACACCGATGTCACGAACATTTCCAGCACGTTCGCGGAAACGATTCGTTTCTTCGTTCGTGCGCCCGAACAGTTTGACCAACAACGCGCCGCCGATGTTGAGCGTTTCATTCATGTGCGCGTTCATCTCGGCGTTGAATTCCATCGAGCGGCGCGCGGCGTCGCGCAAGACGAGACCCAAGCGCTGCGCGGCAATGATGAATAACGGCAGAATCAAAACGCTGACGATCGTCAACCGCCATTCGAGCGTGAGCATGACGATCAGCAGTGCGATGGCTTCGATGATGTTGGTGATGATGTTTACGATTGTATTGCTGATGGCGTTCTGCGCACCGACCACGTCGTTGTTGAGGCGGCTCATCAGTTCGCCGACTTTTGTGTTGGTGAAAAAACGTAAGCTCATGCGCTGCAGGCGCGCGAAGAGTGCCACGCGTAGATCGAAGGTCACACCTTCACCAACTGCTGAGTTCAAGCGTCGCTGGAAGACAGAAATCCCGCCGTTGAGAATCGGCAGGATCAATAGCGCCAGGGCCAGCAGAATCAGTTTGTGTAAATCTTTTTGGGGAAGCACCTGGTCGATCATCGTGCGGAAGATGAGCGGTGAAACCAGACTCACTCCGGTGCTAAGCAGAATCAAAACCAGCATCCCGGTGATGCCTCTCCAATAAGGCCGCGCGTACGAGAGTACACGCAAGAGCAATTCACGCGTGAGCTTGGGTTTTTCCTCGCTCGAGCGCACGTAAGAAAACCAACCGCCGTAGTGCATAAAGAGTCTCCGTTATTTGTAAATGTAAAATTCGCGCATGGATGAACAATAACTATACGTCTATCTTTTCAATTGCGCAACTGGTCGAGAGGGGAGTGCTTCGGTTATTGTTTCACGACCTTAAAATAATTTGCATTTTTAGAAAATATGTTCTATAATCATGACATCCACTCGAACCGAGGAGATGACCATGATTCCCTATCACCAAAACGTTCCGAATCAGCTGAATGAAATCCTCACCAAAACCGGCCAGTCGCTGGAAGATTTGGCCGCAATGATTCGCTTGACAGGCTTGACCGATCCGAACAAAATCCGCTGGATGTTGCAGCGTGAATATCGTCTCGGCCATGAGGAAGCGAAGACGCTCGTGACCGTGATTTCCGAATCCAAACTGGAAAGAAGAAACTCGCCATGGAGAAAATGATTCAGCCGAAAAACTTCCTGAATAATCTCTTTAGTCTCTACG
>DATKNJ010000308.1:0-21265 GCA_035541395.1 Anaerolineales bacterium | reverse complement strand
ATGAGACAAGCGCAGCCAGAGCCACAGCCAACAAAGCCAGACCGAACATAATTTTGATCAAGTCCGCGCGCAAGGTTTCTATGACCGTCAAGTCAATAGCCACCTGCAGAAAACCCTCCAACCGTTCCCCCAACACCAACGGAACCGTGAGGACGCGTAAGTGTTGGCCGTGTACAATCGACTCACCATAGATGGGCTGGGATGATTTCCAATGTGCCGGATCTAAGGGGTCTTTCAGCCAGCCATATCCCGGCGATTTCGATTCAAGAATGTGATCTCGCGACCATATCTGAACATAGGCACCAGAGGTCACATCCAGCGTTGGCAAGTCTATTGGGCTAATTTCTTTGGCAGCATTGACTTGCAGCGTTCGGATGACGTTATGCGCCATACTTTCCAGATTATTATCCACCTGGTTCAGCAGCATCGCATTGATCAACCCGAAAGAAGCCGCGCCAAATATCAATAGAATCGCCCCAACCAGAATTGAATACAACAGGGTCAGGCGAATGCGCAGGGACACGACAAACTAGGAATAGTTGATCTAGGGGTTTTCGCGTAGAACATAACCCACACCGCGCACGGTATGGATTAATCGAGGCTCGTTATCGGCCTCTAACTTTTGGCGCAGATAACGAATATAAACTTCCAGCACATTGCTTTCACCGCCAAAATCATAACCCCACACGCGGTCGAAAATTACTTCACGCGTCAGCACTTGTTTGGGATGACGCAAAAACAATTCGAGCAACTCATACTCTTTGGCAGTCAACGGCACCAAACGGGATCCGCGTGAAGCCTGCCGCGAACCGGTATCGAGAGTCAAATCTGCAAACTTGAGCACAGGTACGCGTTCCGGCTGGGTGCGGCGTAACAACGCTCGCACGCGCGCCAACAACTCGTCCAGATTGAACGGCTTGACCATGTAATCGTCCGCGCCCGCGTCTAAGCCCTGCACGCGATCCTGTACAGTATCTTTGGCGGTCAACATCAAAATCGGCACAGATCCGCCAGTGCGCAGGCGATGGCAGACTTCCAAACCATCCATACCGGGCAACATCCAATCCAGAATGACCAAATCGGGGGTGTGGTCACGCGCCAAAATCAGACCTGTCCGTCCATCGGTGGCGGTGTCCACGGTATATCCTTCATAAGCCAGGCCGCGCTGCAATAACTTCAAAATGGCCTGGTCGTCTTCGATGATCAATATCCGCTCGTTCATAGAGGTCTCTCCCGCGCAAAATCATACCACATTTGGTAGAATGTCTGCATGTTTTTTTCGCGCGACATGAAGCTTTCCAAACGGATTTTCGACATCACGGTATCAGGGATTGGATTGCTGATTGCATCACCCTTTATGCTTATCATTGCCCTGCTGGTGCGAATCTTTTTGGGGACTCCGATTTTATTTCGCCAACAACGCCCCGGCCTCAAAGGAAAACCGTTTTACATTTACAAATTTAGAACGATGACTGACCGCCTCGGCCCGGACGGAAAGCTGCTCCCGGATTCTGAACGTTTGACTCCGCTTGGACGTTTCCTGCGCGCTCTTTCGCTCGACGAGTTGCCCGAACTCTTCAATATTTTGCGCGGCGACATGAGTCTGGTTGGTCCGCGCCCGCTGATGATGGAATACCTTCCGCTCTATTCAGCGGAACAAATGCGCCGCCACGATGTCATCCCCGGCCTGACCGGTTGGGCACAGATCAATGGACGCAATGCCATCACATGGGAGGAAAGATTTAAGTTGGACGTTTGGTACGTGGATCACTGGTCATTTTGGCTGGACATCAAAATTATCTTCCTGACCATTAATAAAGTGCTCAAACGCGAAAACGTCAGCCAACCAGGACAAGCGACTGTTCAATATTTTACGGGGAATCATCCGCAATCGGGAAGCAAAGAAACTTGAAAAACAAGTACCTTTTTCCCATAACTGATTAACGCAAATTCAATTTTTCTTTCAGCCAGGCTTTACGTTCTTGCGTGGCTTGGTCGTTCAAGCCATGGCCTGCTTCATACCATTTCAATTCTTTCGGGTCGCGAGCCGCCGCGAAAAAATCCTCGGCGCACTCACGCGGCACATGCGGATCGTCCGTAGAAAACTGGAACAGAATCGGTGCAGGAGCCAAAGTAGCGATGTGATGAATCGGATCGATCTCGGCCATTTGATGGATAAACGCTTCTCGGGACTCGCCCTCTAATTTCGGCGCGTACAGATACCAGTCCGGGAAACGAGGCGTAGCGGCCATGATCACATAATGACGTGGGCGTTTGTCCAAGCTTCCTGCTAACACGCCGTACATTCCGCCAAAGTCGTGTCCGACCAGTGCAAAGCGTTTGGAATCTACGTTCGGCTGGGTCAACAAATAATCCATAAAGCGCCGTAGATTGACTACTTCCTGAATCGAATTTTCTATATCATCTTCCTGTGTACGCTTTTGAAAGAAATCGGGATCGGACCACAGTGTTTCAAGCGTCAAGCAAACCGCGCCCTGATGCGATAACTCTATAGCTTCCTCCACAAATTGACTCCGATTCGAATCGGGCGAATGAGGCTCATACCAATGAACGAATAAAATCGCTGCCAATGATTTACCTTCAAGAGGCCGAAACAACTCAGCCACACGGCGGTACCCAAAAGGAGTCTGAAAGACCAAAAGCGATCTCTCGATTCCATCTTCTGTTCGCTGGCGCACAATGCGCACATCCGATGAGCTAAGCAGCTGATAACTATTCATTCGAGATAACATAGATTCTCCTCTACGAAAGTCTCATTGATTATAACGATTCGTCATTTCTTGACACCCCTCTTCAGGGGTGTATAATCCGAATTTATAAAATAACCTGCGCAAAGATAAGTAACTGAGCAACTGAATCAGAGAGCCGCCGGCGGTGCAAGGCGGACAGCCAATCAGTGAAAATCCGCTTTGCTTCCTGAAAAGGAGGTTGCCCTCGCAAGGATATGCAAAACATATCATAAGAGGGACGGGTCTGCCCGTTATAGCTTTAGAGGCCGCAGCGCGGCAAAAGCAGGTGGCACCACGAGACGCCCCTCGTCCTGCAAATGGACCGGGGCGTATTCTTTTTTATGGAGTGCGAATGCTCGATATCAATTTGATCCGCGAACAGCCGGAAGTCGTCCGCAAGATGCTCAAAGACCGTCAAATGGATTCGACACCCGTCGATTCTATTTTGCAGTTGGATGAGAAACGCCGCTCGCACTTGACCCAAGTGGAAGCGCTCAAAGCCGAACGCAACGCCGCGTCGAAGGAGATTGGCAAGATGAAAGACGCGACAGCTCGACGGTCCAAGATCGAAGCGATGCGCGTCGTCGGCGATAAGATCACCGAACTGGATAAAGAAGTTAGTGATGTGGAAGCTGAACTCAACAGCCTCACGGCTACAATTCCAAATCTGCCCGATGCGCGCGTACCGTACGGAAAAGATGACAGCGAAAACGTGGTCACGAAGACAGTCGGCGAGCCGCGTAAATTTGACTTTCAGCCGAAACCGCACTGGGACCTTGGGCCTGCGCTCGGCATCATTGACTTTGAGCGCGGCACCAAATTAACCGGCTCGCGCTTTTATGTGTTGAGCGGCGCGGGCGCGCGGCTTCAACGCGCCTTGATCGCGTGGATGCTCGACCTGCATATTCGCCAAGGCTATCGCGAACAATATTTGCCTTTTATGGTCAAGACCGCGACTGTGTTCGGTGCGGGACAACTGCCCAAGTTCGCCGACAATTTATATAAAGATCATGAGGAAGATTATTATTTCGTGCCAACGGCTGAGGTCCCATTGACCGGCTTACACATGGACGAAATCCTTGAGGAAGCTTCATTACCGCGCGCTTACACAGCCTATACGCCTTGTTTCCGCCGTGAGAAGATGAGCGCCGGCCGTGATGTGCGCGGCATCAAACGCGGGCATCAATTCGATAAAGTGGAAATGTATATCTATTGCAAGCCCGAAGACTCGGAAGCCATGCACCAGAAAATGCTGGCCGATGCCGAACAGACCTGTGCCGAGTTGAAAATCCCGTATCGCGTAAAAACACTTTGCACCGGCGACATCGGTTTCGGCGCGGCCATCACTTATGATTTGGAACTCTGGGCGCCTGGCTGCGACGAATGGCTGGAAGTTTCTTCGATCTCGAACGATACCGATTTTCAATCGCGCCGCGCCAACATCAAATATCGCCCAACAGATGGCGGCAAGATAAAATTACTTCACACGTTGAACGGTTCGGGGCTTGGTCTGCCGCGCACGTTGATCGCGGTCATGGAAAATTACCAGCAGGCTGATGGTTCCATCGTGGTACCGGATGTCCTCAAGCCGTGGATGGGCGGCGTAGATATAATTCGCCCGTAACGCGAATCATTGGAGAAGGGTTTAACGTTGCATAAGGCTTTTTCGGGAGACCTGCTTGCCTACTGATCCGAGCTTTTGGTTGGACGTTGTTTTACAAACGTTCACGCTTTTTGTTTTGATCGTTGGTCTGGCAGGTTTGTTATTGCCCATTTTCCCCGGTCTGACCGTGATGTGGCTGGGCACTCTGGTCTACGCATTGATCGAAGCCGCGGCTCATAAAATGACCTTGCTCGATTGGGTGCTGTTCGCTCTCATCACCTTGTGCATGCTTGGCGGCAACGTGGCGGATAACATCATCATCGCCCGCCACGTGCGCGAAAAAGAAGTGCCGTGGAGCTCGATCTTAATCGGCTTCGGCGCGGGCATTCTCGCCAGTATTTTCTTCACGCCGCTGGTCGGATTGATCGCTTCGCCGCTTGGTCTGTTCGGCGCAGAGTTCTGGCGTTTACGCGAGCGCAAGGCCGCCTTCGACTCCACCAAAGCGTGGATGACCGGCTGGGGTTGGTCGATTGCAGCACGTATCGGAATCGGTATCCTGATGATCGGCCTGTGGATGTCATGGGCCTGGCTCTGATCATCAATCAAATCAAAAGGAGAAAAAATGCCATCCATCATTACAGATATTCTCGGTTTGCTCGGTTTCCTGGTCAGCGCCCTCGGCTTTCTGGTTGTGGGCTTTGGCCTCGCGCGTTTTATTCTGGACGCGTATCACAAAGGCAGCTGGCAGGTACAAATTGCCCTGGCCTTGGGTTTCTTCGGCCTGCTGATCGGCATCGCCGATTTTTCCACGCCCGGTTCGGTCGGCGCGTTCGCGCTCGGTGCGGGCGTGGCTTTTGTAATGGCTTCCATGCCGAATAAAACAGAAGACGACAGTAAATAAACAAAAAATGCGCTCGACAAATTATCGAGCGCATTTTTATTTTAATTTGGAAGAATTATCAGCCGCGGCTATTTTTTTAATGCAGCCACTGCATCATGCGCGACGACTGCAGCCTGCTCGCCGTGCAAGACGCGACTCAACGCATTTTGCAGAATCGGCCCAACTGTGGACAACGTGTCGCTGCTCGGCAAGGCTTGTGCGGATTGAGAGATCGTGTCCAGCGTGAGCGGATCTTTCCATTTGGTGAGCGCGTTTGGGCGCGTCGGCAAATAACCCGCGGCGCTCGTCCACTTGGACAGGAAATCATCGTCCATCAACCATTCGGCCAATTCCGCAGCCACAATCTGACTCTCCGAATCAGAACCCGCCAACGCCCAACTCCAGCTCGTTGCCAACGTGGACGGAGTCCCTTCGAGACCGGGCAACGGCATAATGGCGGAATCGGGTTCGGGGTCCTGTAAGAAGCGGGAGGCCCAAACCAAAGCCAAGTCCACATGACGATCTGTGAACGATTTCCAGGCCACATCATCCGATATAACAGAAATTAAATTAAGTTCGCTCACTTGCTGTAACGCGCTCGTCAAAGCGGGCTCATCGAGGAACGGATGATTCGTTTCATCGAGCAAGCGGCTGCCCGTGGAAAGATATAGACTCAACACAAACAAACCTTGAGGTTCTGAAGCAGTATACGCGAGCGTACGTTGTTTGGCAAGCAAGTCCTGCCAGGTGACCGGCGGAGTCTGAAACTGCGAGGGGTGATAAACGATGACCAGCGCATCGCCCGCGAAGGGCAAACCATACATGGCATTTTGCACATGGCCCAGTTGCCGCGCATACGGATACCAATCGGGGCTGTTCAACAATTCGGTGAGACCATCGAGCGTATGCAGATTTCCTTTGAGCGCGGCGGCTTCCACATGCGGGCGCTGCAACGCGACGAGATCAGGCAACGCATCGGGCGCGGCAGAATGTGTAAGCGAAAGAATATCCAAAACGGTGGAGTCGCCTTCGGCGCCTTTGATGCGGACATCCAAAGACAAAGAAGGATGCTCAGCCGTGAATTCCATGAGCCGCACTTTCAAAAGGGATGCAGCAGGCGTATCCGCATTAGGATCGAATTCCGGCGGCAGCCAGATGCGCAGGACGCGCACAGGGGGTGTCGGCGAGGGGGTGAGAGTTGGAAGTGGAGTTGGAGAAAATGTCGCGTCCACGAGGGCAGGCTGAGTGGCGAAAGGAAGCGGCGAGATCGTCCCACAAGCCGCAGTGAAAACGAAGAGGGCGAAAAATACAAAACGTGCGAAGCGAGCGATCATCCTAATTCAATATTCGACTTAAGCAACGCCGTCAAAAGCTTGACCGAGTTTTGCACGTCATTCATATCCACCATTTCGGACGGCGAGTGAACGTAACGCACGGGAATCGAGAGCGCGCCAGAAAGCACGCCTGAACGCGAAGTTTGAATACTGCGCGCGTCGGTGCTGCCAATCGTCAACACTTCGCGTTGATATGGAATGTGCGCTTTCTCCGCCACGCGCGTCATCCATGACACCACGCGCGGATCGGCAATCATACCTACATCACTGATTTTGATCGCGGCGCCTTTGCCAAGCGCGACTTCCAACTTGAACGAGTCGGGCGTATCGCCGCTGGGAGTTACATCTACCGCGATGCCAATTTCGGGATCGAGTCCGAAAGCTGCCGCGCCCGCGCCGCGCGAGCCAATCTCTTCCTGCGTAGTGAACACAACATACACTTCATTCGGCGTGGACTTCAATGCGCGCAGTGTTTCAATCGCCACCAACACGCCAGTGCGATTATCCAAAGATTTGGCAATGACGCGTTGACCCAAATCCAAAAATGGGCGCTCGAAGGCAGCCACATCGCCGATCTCGACCGGGCAGTCTTTTGGGCTAGTCGCGCCGATATCGATGAACATTTTGTCCGCAGATGGAATCTCAGTGACGTGCTCGAGCCGGTCATACCCGATCAATCCCTGCGCACCGTTCAAAAAGCGTACGCGTCCGCCGAGGAGGTAACGACCGAACACGCCGCCGATCGGCGCGAAACGCGCGAAGCCGCGTTCATCCACATGGCTGACGATCAAGCCAATCTCGTCCATGTGCGCGGCGATCATAACCCTTTTCCCGCCGCGGCCTTTGCGCGCGATCAAATTACCGAGCGCGTCGACGCGCACTTCGTCGGCCAGCGGTTTGATCTCGGCGCGAATCAAATCACGGATGGCATCTTCGTAACCGGAAGGACTAAAAGTATCGGTCAATTTTTGGAGGAGTTTTTTCATCACATCTCGCTTGAAAATTTATAGCACAATCTTCTCACCTGAGGCATAAGCCTTTTGAGTCTTCTTTTGAATCACATGCACTTTGCCCACACCCATCACCTGCCATTCGCCGCCGAGTTTGCCGACCAACGCGGTATTCTCTTCGATGCCGAACATGAACTCTCCATCTTTGAGCGAACCGCGCGAAGCAAAAATGACTGGCCGAAAAACTGCAGGAATCTTATCGAAGTGCGGCAACACATACGCGGCAGGCACAACGCCAAACCCAGCGCGCGGACCAATCCCCGCGGCGCGGAAGTTTGGCATACGCTGCGCCAAAATCATCGCGCCGGCCGAACAGCCCGCATAGATCGCGCCGCGCGTCCAGGCTTTCTGCGCGGCGTTCCAAGCGCGGCTGCCTTGCATGGTCTCATACAAATAATTCGGATCGCCACCGGAGAAATAAATCAGATCGGCCGACTCGAGCGTTGACTCATATTGAGGATCGTCCGCAGAATCGCGGTCGATGATGCGCAACGGAAACACCTCCGCGCCGAGGCGCTCGAAATGTTCCACGCCCATGCCTTGCCAGCGATTGATACTGTCATCGCCTTCCTTGCCCGCGGCAGTCGCCAAACACACCACGCGCGGCTTACGACCGTCTGTGCCGAGACTATCGAGCAGATAACGGTCTATCGGATCCACAATCGGCAAGTATTCGCCCGCGCCCAATAAAGCGATCAATCCGTTCATATACACCTCTAAACATCAACCCAATCTTTCTATTTTCTTTCAGTGATCAAACTCTTCGTCGTTCGTTCCAGCGCAGTATAAAGCAAATTCAACGTGTCCTTCCAATCGTCCACGCGCGAAATGCTGATCGGCGAATGAGTATAACGATGCGGCACTGAAACGGAAACAGTCGGAATCCCAGCGCGCGAACGTTGGATCGCGCCCGAGTCCGTCCCGCCTCCGCCTGGCTGCCGGAACTGATACCGAATCCCCGCCGACTCGGCCGTCTCTTGCAAGAATTTCACCAGCCGCGGATCATGAACCGTCGAGCCATCCGCGACGTAGATTGCGGGACCAAGTCCCAACTTAGTGTTGTAAAAAATATTTTCGCGGCCATCATGCGCGGGCAAATCGTTGGCAGGCGTCGCGTCAATAGCGATGCCCAAGTCGGGGTCAAAGAAATGAGCCGCAACCTTTGCCCCGCGCAAACCGATTTCCTCCTGCACCGCGAAGGCCGCGCATAAATCAATATTCGGCGGCGCGTGTTTGATCAACTCGATCAATGTCGCCACACCGATTCGATCATCAATGGACTTGGAAAGAATGGACGGACCCGCGCGCCGAAACTTTGTAGCAAACGTGCCGCGTTCGCCGATTTGTGCTTTGCCGTTTGGGCCGAGATCGATGCGCAGCGAATCCATGCTGACCGGACGCGTATAGCCGTCGCTTTCCAGTAAATGGATCGGCCGCACGCCGATCACGCCGGGCTTATGTTCACGTCCCACTTGCACTTGCTTGCCGGCCAGATTGCGCTCGTTGACTCCGCCGATAGTATGGAATTGATAAACTCCATCACCATCCTCAGCCACGATCATAAAACCGACTTCATCCATGTGCGCGTCCAATAGCACACGCGGACGATTTCGACTCGTACCGCGTTTGGTGACCAACACATTGCCCAGCGCGTCCACTTTCACTTCATCGGCATGAGGCTTTACTTCCTCCAGCACGATCTTGCGGACTTCGCTTTCATCGCCGGAAACCGCGACTGCATTGCACAGCCGTTCGAGGAGTTTGAATTGCGCCGCGCCAATCGTCAACATCTTCAATCCCATACAATCTTTTCAATAAAATCTGCTTCGAGTGAAGCAGCAAATTCTGCCAGCAAACGGCCGGCGCGCTGAATGTCTTTCAACGCGGCGAGTTCCACCGGCGTGTGCATATAACGCATCGGAATTTCCACCAACATCGTTGGGATTCCCTCCGCAGCCCATTGCAGTGCAACCGCGTCGGTACCGGAGTTTCCGGGAATCGGCTCCACCAAATATGGGATCTCCAAGCGATCCGCCAACTCTTTAAACCGCTGATACAAAAATGGATGAATGTTCGGGCCAAGCGAAAGCGTAGGGCCTTTGCCAATCGGGAACGTCTCCCAATCGCTCGCGCCCGGGCCTTTGCCAAACGTCACATCCATCGCCACTGCCACACTCGGCTGCAACTCAAAGGCAGATGTAGTCGAGCCGCCAAACACGGTTTCTTCTTGAACTGTTGCCACAGCCCACACATCCCATAGATGCGACTTGGACTTTAATTCTTCGAGACAAATCGTCAACGCGGTGACGGAGGCGCGATTATCAAGTGAATGGCCGCTTACGATCTCGCCGGACATTTCGACAGGTTCCGTGTTAAAAGAGATCAAATCACCCACGCGGACTCGCTTCGAGACCCCCGCCGCGGAGAGTCCGGTATCCACCACGAGATACCGCATCCAAATTTCATCTTTTATATCTCCGGGCAACAACTTCGCCGATGGCATCGCAACCACGCCGGGCAACTCGTCCACTTTGCCCAAGCCTGTAGCGTGAACCAGCACCGGGGTCCCGATGAGGACGCGCACATCCACACCGCCGACATTGGTAATGTACAAGAATTCGCCTTCGATCTTTTTGACAATCAAACCAATCGCATCCATATGCGTAGCAAATAGAATGGAAGGCCGCGGCGATTTGCCCGAACCTTTTTTCAGCGCTTGCAATGAACCAAGCCGACTGCGATGAATCTCGTCCACGAGTGGAGTCCATTTTTCTTCGATGAGTCGCGCGGCAGGAGTTTCATAGGCCGAGAGGCCCGAAACCGATAACAAAGATTTCAGAAACGGAAGAATGTCGGACATAAATATCTTATGGCGATGGAAATGAAGTAACCGTTGGAGAAGGAGTCACAGTAAAGGTTGGTGTATCGGATGGTTTCGGCGTAAGCGAGGGCGTCCATGTGGCCGAGGGAGTAAAAGTATCGGTCGGAATCGGCGTACGAGTAAACGTTGAAGTTGGAGTCCACGAAGGAGTCCATGAGGGCGTATAAGATGGAGTCCATGTAGAAGTGGAAGGCAGGAAAGGAGTCAATGAAGCAGTAAGTGTATACGTCGGTGTAAAGGTTGGTGTATTGGTAGGCGTCAGGGAGACGGTACCCGTCACGATCAACGGCGTCAAGCTAACGGTCGGCGTAAGAGGCGTACCTGTCGCCGTCTCCGATGCAGTCTGAGTCGTTGTAGCGAGTTCGTTCGGCTTCGGCGCAAGCATGACCGCAATCCCACCCAAGCAATAACATGGAATTGTAGCGAGGATGATGCTGACCAAAATGAGTCGAAGGCGGGCGCGTGGGTCGGCGTCAGGCATAACGGTTCGATTATAATCCATCCAACATGATCCCTTTGCAGTTGCGTATCGCGGGCTTTCTTTCGTATCATGAACCTGCAGAACTAGATTTCACAAGTTTCGATCTGGCTTGTATCTCGGGCCAGAACGGCGCGGGGAAATCATCGCTATTGGACGCGATCACTTGGGCGCTCTTTGGACAGGCACGCAAGCGCGATGACTCGCTCGTCAATTTGCAGTCGAAAGCCGCTGAAGTCTCTTTAACGTTCCAATATGAAGGCAATACTTATCGCGTACAGCGGACTCTGCCGCGCGGCAAGACCACGATTTTGGAATTCCAGATTCGAGACAGCGAAAGCTGGCGTCCGTTAAGCGAGCGCACCACACGCGAGACTCAGGCGCGCATCGAACAGACTCTGCGACTCGATTACGAGACCTTTGTCAACGCCTCGTTCTTTTTGCAGGGCAAAGCCGACCAGTTCACACAACAAACTGCCAGCAAACGCAAGGATGTGCTTGGCAGTATTCTCGGTTTGGAAGTTTGGGAAGTCTACAAGCAGCGCACAGCCGATAAGCGCAGATCGCTGGAAGAGGAAGTTGGCTCGATTGATGGGCGCATCGCTGAAATCGATGAAGAACTGGCTGAAGAAGAGCCGCGTAAGAAAAGGTTGAAAGAGCTGGAAGCTGAATTGAAACAGTTAAACGCGACGCGCCAAACGCAGGAAAACGCGTTGGAAAACCTGCGGAAGATCGCGGCTTCGCTGGATCAACAACTCGCGGCGGAAAAGGCAAAACTGGAAGAGGAACGACGCGGACTGAAAGAACAGGAGAAAGAAGCCAGTAATCAGTCATCAATGATCAGCGATTTGGAACTTCGATTCGAAAGCGCAAAGAAATCGCTGGCAGAAGCCGAAAAGAAAATCACCGGGCGCGGCGAGTTGGAAGAGAGTCGCAGCGCGGCGCGCGAACAATACGCCGAATTGAAAGCCGAGAACGAACTGCTCAAAGCGCAAATGGACGAGCTCAAAGAACGCATGGACCAGCTCGAGTCGGCGGAGGGCGCGACTTGTCCGTTATGCGGACAGCCGTTGAGCGCGCAGCATCGCAAATCCACGTTGAAGCAATTACAAGTCGAAGGCAAAGAAAAAGGCGATCGCTTCCGTATCAACAAGTCGAGCATGGATGATCTCGCAAAACAAATCGCCGAATACGAATCAAAACTTTCCAAAATCGGAAGTGCGGAGAGTGAACGACTGACACATTCCAATTCCGTCACGCAACTGATGGAACGAATCGAAACGATCAACAACTCGATCAAGAGTTGGGAAACCGTCGGTGCGAAGCGATTGAAAGAAATCGAGACGATTCTCGCAAGTGAAAAATACGCGACTGAAATCCAGAAGCCATCTGTCAGTCTCGACGAAGCGGAACGTGATTTGAATCGCTTGCGGGAACAGGAAAATCAGAAACGCGAAGAAGTCGTTTTTGCGCGGCAGAAAGTCTCTGTGCTGGACGAGCGTCGAATACGCAAAGCTGAATTTGTTGTGCAGCGTGAAGAGTTGAGCCGCGCCATCAGTCAGCATCGCACGCTCGAACGTGCTTTCGGTAAAGATGGCGTCCCGGCTTTGCTGATCGAACAGGCTTTGCCGCAAATCGAGACCAAAGCCAATGATCTGCTCGACCGTTTGAGCAACGGGCAAATGTCGATTCGATTCGTAACGCAAGCAGAATATAAAGACAAAAAACGCGATGACTTAAAAGAAACGCTCGATATTCAAATCAGCGATGGCGCGGGTTTGCGCGATTACGAAATGTATTCGGGCGGCGAAGCATTTCGCGTCAACTTTGCGATTCGGCTGGCGCTCTCTGAAGTGTTGGCGCAACGCAAAGGTGCACGCCTGCAAACGCTTGTGATCGATGAAGGCTTTGGCTCGCAGGATGTGCAAGGTCGCCAACGCCTGATCGAAGCTATCAATTTAGTCAAAAAGGATTTCGCCAAAATCCTGGTCATCACGCATCTCGAAGAATTGAAAGACGCTTTTCCCACGCGCATCGAGATTGAAAAAATCCAAACTGGCTCCACGATTCGAGTCGCATAGCGCGAAGCTTATTCGCGCCATGCGTTTATACGAGTTATTCACGTTAATTTATTCATGACCTTATTGATTCTTTCCACTCTCTTTTTTATCTCTGGCATCTTCATCATCTATTGGCTGCACGCGCAACATCACCTCGACATCATCGTCGAGCCAACGCCGCCGCCAACTTCCGCCCCGCTCATTTCAGTTTGCGTCCCTGCGCGCAATGAAGAACACAACATCCGCGCTTGCGTTGAATCTGTATTGAGTCAGGATTATCCCAACTTTGAAGCTATTGTATTGGATGATCGCTCGACCGATTCGACGCCGCAGATTCTGCGCGACATGGTCTCGCGCGATTCCCGTTTAATCGTCATAGCCGGTTCAGACCTCCCCTCCGGCTGGGCTGGAAAACCCCACGCGCTATACCAGGCTGCAGCGTCCGCGCACGGCAAGCGAAGCGAGTGGTTATGCTTCATCGACGCGGACACGTTCCTCGCGCCGGAAACGCTGTCTTCTGTTTATAACAAAGCCATCGAAACCAAAGCTGACTTGTTCACAATCATGACATTTCAAATCATGGATTCGTTCTGGGAGAAAACAGTCATGCCATTGGTGATGACCGCACTCTCGGTCGGATTCTCGCCGCGCAAAGTCAACGATCCGAATCGCCGCGACGCCATCGCCAACGGACAGTTTATGTTCATCAAGCGCGCAGTTTACGATGCCATCGGTGGGCATGAACGAGTCAAAGATCAGATCGTGGAAGACAAAGCCATCTCCGAGCAAGTGAAATGGAATGGTTATCGCCTTATAGTAGCCGACGGCAAGAAGTTGGCGCGCACGCGCATGTACACATCTCTGCCAACTATGTGGGAAGGCTGGACGAAGAATATCTATCTTGGTTTGAGCGATAAGCCATCCATGTTATTGCTGGGCGCGTTCGGTGCGACGGTATCCTTGATCGCGGCTTTGATTTTGCCTGCGTGGACGCTCACTGGAATTTGGTTATGGTTACAAAGTGGTGATTGGATGGCCATCGCGATTGTGATCGAATCGACTCTCTTGTGGGGATTCTTGTTTTACGTCCGCGCTCGAACCGACCGCGCCATGGGCATCTCCGCTTGGTGGGCTGTGACCACGCCGCTCGGCGCAGGAGTCTTCGCAGCCATGATGCTGACCTCCGCGTGGAAAGTGCTCTCAGGCAAAGGTGTCACGTGGAAAGGACGAACGTACTCAAGATCATAGAGAGGAACTTTTTGTAAAAAGATTCGTCCATAAAAGCAAGGAGATTGCCATGAAAAAGATTGTTTTAGTCGTCCTTGCTTTCATGCTTACAGCTTGTTCGTTCGATGCAAAAAACGAATTGACTCAGAATCAAACCAAATGGGAGCAGGCCAATATCGACAGTTATCGTTTTTCGCTCATGATCGGCTGTTTCTGTGCTTTTATGGATCGCATGCCGTTGACCATTGAAGTTAACAATGGACAGGTCACTTCCATAAAATACGCAGACGGAAGTTCGGTCGATTCGACGGATGGCCAGTTCGAATACTTCAATCGTTTCGCGACGATGGATGGTTTGTTCGCCGAAGTCAAAGCCGATCAAAATGGCGCGGCGGAAGAAGTCAAAGTGACGTACGACTCCACGTACGGCTATCCGAGCCAGATCAGCGTGGACCGGATCAAAGCCGCGGTGGATGACGAATACAGTTTGACGGTATCCAATTTTGAGGTCCTGAAGTAAAGCGAACAAAAAAGCGGCTGACGTTCAGTCGCTTTTTGTTTTCCATTTTTTCTTAAGTCATATCCCTCAGCAAAACTTCATCGCCGCCGCGATCGATCTCCCACGGATAGACGATGAACGCATCCGTAACCGCCGCGTAATAATCGGGGCGGACAGAGCCGAATAGATTCCGATATGGATTGAAATGTAATACACAGGTTTCGGGAAAGCCGCCCGCGGCAGACACGCGATTCTTCACCGCCGTGATGGTGCGGCCCGAACCCCACACATCGTCCACGATCAAAGTCGGGCGGCCGCGCAGCTTATCTTCGGCCGGAAACTGAATAAATTCCGGCCAGGCCATCAGCGACTTTTTCTCTTGCGCCAACTGCGCGGGAAAATCCACTGCAGCCGTCAGCAGATGTGTGACGTTCATCGCCTCGGCCAACATACCGCCCGGCACCACACCGCCGCGCGTGATCATCAGCATCGCTGTGAATTCACGGCGAAATTGCGGGAGGAGATGATCGATCAATCGATCCAGCTCCTCCCAGCTGATCAATTCGCGTCGAGGTTCAGGCTGCATTCCCAAGTACCGCGGCCAAAGGAGCGGGAATCGCGGCCGGCACGGCCTGACCCGTCGCCCGCACTTTCTCGGTTTCGCGCGCCCACAAATACAGGCAGGTATGATAAGCGACCGTCGTATACGTATGAATAACACTGGCCACCATCACGAACGCGAAGAAGATGATCGCGCCGATGGCAATGCCAATAATGATGGCAGCTGTTCCACTGCCGAACAGAAAATAAACTCCGTAACCAACAGCAAACCCAATCACTGCGCCGATCGCGCCAAGAATGAAACTGATCAAACCGGTCACCCAGCCCACACCCACCGTGCTGATACCGATCAACAAAAGATTCTCTTTCGTGATCTTCAACACGCGCGCCAAACCATCTTTGAGATTGAGATCGTCGATCACCATGGCTGGCAAAACCAGATATGAGGCTTCTGTCCACAAGACTTGGAGCAGTCCGGTGGCGGCGCGTGCAATGCTGGCGCCGATACCGCCGCGTCGATTACGCTGTGCCAAACTGCGCAGCAGATTGACCGCAGTCGAAGCCGCCGCTAGAGTCAAAATGTTGAAGAAATCTTTCTGCACCTTCGCCCAGGCTTTATCCATGCGGCCATCACCCTCAGCCAGATATCCATAAATCAAATACACGGTCATCGCCGAGAACACATAACTCACCACAAACTGGACGAATACCAGGATCGCGCCGCAGATGAACATCAGAACGTTTCCAGCGGCCGAATCTGAAGTGAGAAAAGCCACCGCAATAATCGGGATCACGCCCAGCACAGAAACGATCATGCCCACGATCAACGCATAAATCGAGGGCTTGATCAGGTCTTTATCTTTAAACGCCATGCTCCAGGCTTCCTGTAAAAACGACCAACCGCGCGTGAAACTTTGCATAACGACCTCCATCTAAGATTGAAACTATTATAGCAAACTTATCGGGTCTACTTCAATCCGCCATTTTTCGGGAAGACGACCGCGCAGAAGAGAAACCGGATCCGGTCCGCGCAGGACGATTTGCCAGCGATACAAACCATTGATCTTCGCAAAGAAGGAAGGCACCGGCCCGACGAGATTCGTTTCTTTCCGCCCTTCAGCCTGAATCCAGCTCTCGATCTTTTTCACCAGCTGGCGCGCTTCCGCCTCCGCCCGCGCCGAATCGCGGTCACGGATTTCGAGCCGCATCAAACGCCCAAACGGTGGATAGCCCAACTGCTCCCGCGCGTTCAACTCCTGCTGGTAAAAGTTATGGTAATCATGTCGCGCCGCGGCTTGAATCACATCGCTTTCCGGCTGGAAGGTTTGCAGAATCACCTTTCCGCCGCGCGCACTGCGACCGGCGCGCCCTGCGACTTGAGTCAGCACTTGAAAGACGCGTTCTGCTGTAAACGGATCAGGCAGATTCAATCCCACATCGGCCAGCACAATCCCGACCAACGTGACGAGCGGCAAGTCGAGTCCTTTTGCCAGCATTTGTGTACCGACCAACACGTCCGCGCGATGCGCGGTGAAATGGGTCAGAATAATTTCGTGCGCATCTTTTTGGCGCGTGGTTTCCCAATCCCAACGCAAGGTGCGCGCCTGCGGAAATAATCGCTGCACTTCGCTCTCGACTTTTTCGCTTCCCAAACCATATTCGCGAATCTGCGCGCTTCCGCATTGTGGGCATTTCTTCGGCCTGTTGCGCTCGTAACCACAATAATGACAACGCAAAGACTCTTTTGCTTCGAGGTGTAAAGTCAACGGCATGTCGCAGCGCGGACATTTCAGCACGTGTCCGCAATCACGGCAAAAGACATAAGTCGCGGCGCCGCGCCGATTCAAAAATAGAAGCGCCTGCTCGTTATTTTGCAAAGTATTTTGCAAGGCATCCATCAAAGAACGGCTGAAAATTTCGCGGTTGCCCGCTTTGAGTTCCTCACGCATATCTACGATGGAAACCGGCGGCAAACCTTCTTCCGAGTCAATCCCCGCGGCTTTGACAATGCGCTTCGGCAACTCCAATCGAATGCTTGCGCCAACATCCGATTGATAGCGTTGACTCAAACTCGGCGTGGCCGAGCCGAGAATACACAATGCACCCGCCAGCCGCGCGTAAGTCTGCGCGGCAGTCACTGCATGATAAAAAGGTGGTTCTGCTTGATAATACGAAGCATCATGGCATTCGTCCGCCACAATCAACCCCAGATTGGGTAACGGCGCGAATAAAGCCGAGCGCGCGCCGATCACCACTTTGAGCAAACCAGCTCGCGCGCGCCGCCATGTATCGTAGCGCTCCCCTTCTGATAATTTGGAATGCACCAAACCAACTTGCCCGGGAAAGCGCGCCAAAAAACGGCGCACTGTTTGCGGCGTGAGCGCGATCTCCGGCACAAGGATGATGGCTTGCTTGCCGCGCTTTACAACTTCCTCCGCGGCGCGCAAATAAATTTCGGTCTTGCCTGAACCGGTCACGCCATGCAACAAAAATGGTTTGATCGATTGTCCACCGGCGAGGTCGCGCAATCCGTTTTGGATTTCACTCCAAGCGCGTTGCTGGTCTTCCGTTAAAGTCGGTCTTTTTTCTTCAAAGTTTTCTATCCTTCGCAACGGATCGCGCCATATCTCAGTCTCGCGCAGCGCGATCAAATCGCGATCCGCCAACTCCTGCAAATCGGACAAATTGCAACTGCTCTCGGCATACACCCACGAGACATTGACTGCGTCGTTGGCACGCATAAGAAATTTCAACGCAGCCTGTCGACGCCGACGCGTGATTTCTGTTTTGCCAAGATCAGAGAACGCGGCTTCGGCAACTTCCGGCGCGACAGCCAACTGCGCGGTGCGAATGAACTTCGGCCGGACACGCGGCGGCATCAAAATGGATTGACTGCTGAAGATTCCATACTTCACCAATTTGCGCGCCACCGGCCGCCATTGGATATTTCCAAAATGCGTGTCGATCTGGCGACCCCGTAACGAGCCGCGTTCCCCAAGCAGTTTAATCAAACGGACGGCGATCGCCGATAACGCGTCGCCGCGGTGAATCCCTTTCTGGCGTAGATCATAGCGCGTATCCGCTTGTTGACTCAAGCCCGGCGGCAGCATGGCATCCACGAAAGCGGCCACGGGCGCGAGGTTGGACTCGGCCAAAGATTCGGCCAACGCAATTTGCGCGGGAGTCAGGACCGGGTCCGGATCGAGCGTGTAAAAAATCGGCTTGACTTGCTCGACAGACGGTGAGTCCACAAAGTGCAGAATCACGCCTTGCACCATCTGATTCCCAAAGGGCACTGTAATCAAATGACCAATGCCAACTTGATCTGTTAATTCGGGAGGAATGGAGTAATCGAAAATCCCGCTGACCGCGGGCACGTTGACGGCAACTTGAGCAAATGTCATGCGCTGGGACTCTTCAAGATGGCGGCTGCGCCGTATCCCACAACTGAAGAGTAATCTCCTGTTACGTTACCTGAAGTAGCGTGATGTAATACTTTGATCCTGTTTGCGCCCAACTCGTGCGCGGCCCATAACACGGAAGTCACCGCGCCGAGACCACAGGCAAAACCTTTGCCAGAGAATTCCGCGGCATACATTCCCTCGGGCGAGAAAGATTCGATCTGCCGCAGCATTTCAGAATCTAAAATATCAGCTTCGTCTTGAGAATAGAAATGGGACAAGTCTGTGCTTCCCACGAGGACGAAATCCCGATCGTGTAAAATTTCGGCCAGTGCCTCACCGAGTCCTTGCGAGACGCGCGCATCCTGGGCACGCACCATGATCGGTAGCAGTTGAAACGGCGCGGCTAAGGCGCGTTGAAGGAATGGCAATTCGATTTCCAGAGAATGTTCGTGATCGCGGGAAATGGACGTCAGACCGATGCCCAACAATCGACCCAGCGCGGCCTCCAACGCTTTAAGCTCATTGCGTGCGATTGGGATGTTTCCAAGAGGTGTTGAATATGCGCTGTGCGTGCTGACCAACAACGGAGAGGCATGATAGTTATGATATGGCGACAACACCACAACCAATTCAGGCGTCCGGCCGCGCAGCGCTGCAAACGCGTAACCCGCTACCGGCCCGGAATAGATGTGTCCCGCGTGTGGTGCAATCACACCCATCACTTCGCCCGACAACTCCGGCAAGTTAGCGCGATCGAGATATTCATCCACATCACGCGCCAGGGCTTTTGGATTACCTTCGTACCAAGTGCCCGCGATCGGCGAGGGCCGCAAATCAGAAACCATCAAAAATTATTGTAGCACAATCATCCCAAAAACAAAGATGCCAACGCGGTCGCGTTGGCATCTTTTAAGATTTGCCTTGAGGCTTACGGCTGGCGATAACTCTGAATCACGGAGTCGAGGGTATCGAGATACTGATCCTTCGCGCTATTCGACCATTCGACGGTGAACATCAGGAAGGTCTTGCGGTCACTGCCGCGGATCTCAAAGAAGGAAATCCCCGAGTATCCTCCGCCCTGGGAATACCAGGTCAGGCGCTCACTGCCATCCTTCTGAATGCTATCATCCGTAACGTGAATGTCGCCTTCTTTTCCGGTCTCGCTGTAGAACTGATTAAGGATGCCCAGCGCGAACTTCCCGTTCTGAGCGCCGCTAAACGATTTGCCATCGTTATAAACAATATTCTCGACCAGAGCGTTTTTATCAGGCGATGTGAATGTGTCGATGTAATAATAATTGTTCGTCTGATCGGTGGTTTGCTTATACGTCCAATCGCCCGGCAAATCGATCGCGTACAACTTGTTTTGATCGGTAAAGGTCTGCAGGCTGCCAGACGAATTGGAAGTTTGTTGTGGAACTTCCGTTGGTTGAGACTGTTGTTGTTGCTGCTGAACTTGCGTGGGCTGCGGTTGAACCGGCGCGGGCGTGGGCGTCGTCCCGCCGTTACAGGCCAAACCCACCATGATGATCAGGGCCACAAATGCAAACAAACGAAGTAATCCTTGCTTTTTCATGCAGTTCTCCTATTTCTGTTTTCCTTGGGGAAATTTGTCAGATTATAAAGAACTTCATTCCGACAGGCAAGTATGACTTTCGTTCTACGCGCGATTGTGGTTCAGCAAAATCTTTGTAGCGCGAAACGCAAGCTCAGGCAAATGATCGCGTGAGAACCATTCGGCTCGATCAGCATCATCTGCGGGATTCAAATCCCCACCGAGGACTTCCGCCGCGTAGATGATGATGAAATCCGCACCGCGCGGATGCTCACGCCCCGCGATCACATCCACTACACGCGTTGTGCGAACCATGAGACCTGTTTCCTCCAAGCATTCACGCGCAGCCGCCTCAGCCGGATCCTCGCCCGCATCGATGAAACCAGCAGGCAGAGTCCACAAGCCGCGATAAGGCTCATTGACGCGTCGTACCAACAACACGCGGCCGTCCTGTTCAACAAGGACGGCCGCAGCCACTTTCGGATCGGCAAAATAAATCCAGCCACATTGATGACAAATGGGATGCAGTTTGCCGAAGCGCATCTCGTGCGTCACTGCCGCGCCGCAGCGCGGACAGAATTTTATTTCGTCTTCGCGCGCCATGAGCGCTCTGAAACCGCACGCAAAATCCAAGCCCCAATGCCGCAAAGCAAAGCCACTGCCAGCAAGATAATTTCCCATGTCACCGGGATCGGCGTAGATGGAGTAGCGGGCTGCTGGTTCTGGTCCAATGCAGGCGGTCGAAGAGGAGCAGAAGATTTAGGTGTGACTTCTTCTGGTGTCGCAGTAGCAAGGAGGCGCGTACCGTTTTCCGGGACAGCTTGCAAAGCTGGCGCTTGCGTAGCAGCCGGCGCTAACAATACACTCGGCGCTTCCGTCGCGGCTGGAGCTTGAGTGGCCGCGGCCTCAGCACCACCTCCGCCGCCCATGCCATACGCGGCCATCGGTGCAGGAGCTGCGGCAGCAAAGCGCGGCGTCAGTGCATTCGTCGCGAAAGAAAAGACGAGCAACACGCTCGCAGCA
>DATKNJ010000307.1:0-5306 GCA_035541395.1 Anaerolineales bacterium | reverse complement strand
GCGTTTGCCGTTTCCGATGCGACCAAGGATATTGCCCATTTTGTCGAAACGGACCTCTTCATAGCCGAGCTTGTTCATCTCAACCGCGATGCGTTCGCCCACAGCCTTGAGCTGCGAGTCCATCGAGGGAATCGCAACAATATCCAACATAAATTGAATGATCGCTTCCCGATTGTCTTGCACTTTATTTTTAATATCTTGCACTTTCACAAATACCTCTCAAAAATAAGTTTTATGCCATAGAGTCGCAGAGACACAGAGATTTTAAAATCTTGTCTAAGGCCATAGGTTGCTCGATGGTAAATCTTCACTAACCAAGCGAGGATATTTACTACTCATAATTCATTAAAAAAACTATGCAACTCCATGTCTCCGCGGCAAATTTATTTTCCAGCAATCCGGCGGACGACATGGAACTGGAAATAGCCCGGAATGAAATAACTAAGGGTGTACGTCACCACTCTGCCAGATTCATCGTAGACTTGCGAATTGAAATGCAACAACACATCGCCGCGTTGAATCTCAAGCGCTTTGGCCACTTCGGCAGTCGCGCCGATGGCTGTGATCTTGGCGCGCGACATCTTCAACGGATCGCCACGCCGGATCAAATGATCCAGCACTGAGCCGCGAAACGAAGGCGGCAAATCGTCCGGGCGGAAGATCTCCTCGGGCAGCGCGTCCACCAGATAGGCCACCGGACGATTGTCGGTGCGGACGACACGGCTGACGCGCGTAACGCGCGTTCCCAGCGCCACGTTCAAGCCGTCTGCATTTTCCTGATCGGCCAACAGTTTCTCCACATGCAGATCGCTGACGTTCACCTCGAGGTTCTGGCGCTTGGCCATCGAATCCAAACTTTCCAAAACCTCCAGACCGCTCTCGAGGATGGGCACTTGCCCAACGACGAAAGTCCCCGCACCTTGACGGCGGCGAATCAAACCTTGCGCTTCAAACGTGCGCATGGCCTCACGCAACGTAGCGCGCGAAACGCCCATCTGTTTGGCGAGATCCGGTTCGGAAGGCAGGCGCTGACCAGCCGATGTGCGAGTGATCAGCGTAGACAGTTCCGCCTGCAATCGTTGAAAAGGAAAATTAGCCACCTCTGCTCTCCTCCAATACGGGCACAAATTTGAATTTCGTCACATCCACGAGGCCTTTATCGGAGATGCGCAGTTCGGGGATCACTACCAACGCCAACAGACTCAACTGCATGTTCGGATTGTTGAGCGTGCATCCGCATTTGCGAAAACCCTCCAACACAGTGGCCGCTTTCTTCGCGACCACATCCGCGCGTTCTGTAGACATCAACCCCGCGATGTTCAACTCCACCTGGCCGATTACTTTGCCGTTCTTCACCACCACCTGCCCGCCGCCCGTTTTAGCGAGCATGTTTGCCGCAATCGCCATGTTCTCTTCGTCTGTGCCGACCACGATCATGTGGTGACAATCGTGCGCCACGGTTGATCCAATGGCACATTTTTCTTTGAGACCGAATCCGCTGACCAACCCCATCGTCACCCCGCCTGTACCTCGATGGCGTTCAATGACTGCAACTTTCGCAATGTCGTTCTTAATATCCGCATGGACTTCGTTATTGTTCAGTTGGACTTCCATTTTCAGATGACGGGTCGGTGCTTGATTTTCGATAATGCCAATGACATTAGCGGTCGCGCGGGACTCGAGGTTTGATTCCGCTTTCAAGGCGAAATCGTCCGCCTTAAGGGCGCGCTTCAAATACACAGACTTCGTGACCCAAGCTGGATGCTTGATCTTTGGCAAATCCACTTTCCACTTGCCGTTCTCCGCGATGACTTGTCCTTTGGCCATCACTAAATCGGGTTTGAAATTCCTCAAGTCTTTGACCAATAAAACATCCGCCCAGCGACCGGGTGCAATCATACCGATCTCGCGCGCCAGACCAAAATGTTCAGCGGCATTGATCGTCATCATCTGAATCGCAGTCAATGGATCAAGGCCTTGCTCAATACCGTGACGCAGCACGCGATCCATATGACCGTCATGAGAAATCGTCTGTGCGTGTGAGTCGTCGGTGCAGAGAATGAAGCGGCGCGAATCCAATTTCTTTTCCGTGATCGCACCGACTTGCGAGGCCACATCATGCCAGGCCGAGCCATAACGCAACATGGCCTTCATGCCCTGACGAACGCGTTCGACCGCGTCTTCGAGGCGCGTGCCCTCGTGATCATCTTCCGGGCCACCTGCCACATAAGCATGAAATGGAAGTCCGAGATCTGGCGAAGCGTAATGCCCGCCGATGGTTTTATTGGCAGCATGCGTTGCAGCCATTTCAGCCAACAACTTTTCATCGCCGCTGGCTACGCCAGGAAAATTCATCATCTCGCCCAAGCCAATGATGCCGGGCCAAGTCATCGCCTCAGCTACATCATCCGGGCCGATGGACGCGCCCGGTGTTTCAAATCCCGGCGCAGACGGCACGCAGGAAGGCATCTGTACCCACACGTGAATTGGCTGTTTGGCAGCCTCATCCACCATAAACTTCACGCCTTTGAGTCCGTAGATGTTCGCCATCTCGTGCGGGTCCACGAACATGCCGGTCGTCCCGCGCACGGCCACCGCGCGCACAAACTCTGTTACCGTGACCATGCCGGACTCAACATGCATGTGCGCGTCGAGCAAACCTGGCACAAGATAACGACCTTTGGCATCGATCACTTTTGTATTTTTGCCGATAGCGTGTTTGGCATCCGCGCCGACAAAGGCGATATGTCCATCTACGATAGCGACATCAGTGTTCGGAAGGATTTCGCCGGATTGCACACACACCCATTGACCGTTCCGAATCACGGTATCGGCGGGCTTGCGGCCCATGGCAACATCCACGAGAGAACGAGCAAGTTTGACGGTTGAGGACATTCTTCTCCTATGTTCCAATAGTTACGCCACAATCGTGTAATACAAAAACAGAATCGTCAAAAAATATGGCACAGCGATCAACCAGGCAATCATCTCGTGATCACGATATAAAGCAAAAGCTGAAGCCAACAGCAAAACCGGTAATAAAAAGACCAGCGAGTGGATGATGGGAAATCCGCTCAAGAACCATGAGAACGGGACCGCTAAAATCGCACCTGCAACAATAAAACGATAATCACGCCGAAACAAGCCAATGCCTGCCAAGATGATGGTCGCCATGATGGCAGGCCAACCGACGAAGATTGCGATGATGATGTTGAGCATAATTTTTTATTGGTGAGATGCTTCACTGCGCTCAGCATGACACTAACTTGACAACAATCTCCTCGAGGCGTGATTGTGCTTCTCGACCAACTTTCTTTCGTCGACGGTTACCACGCGTCCTTCCTTGACAACAAACCTGCCGCCGACTACGGTGTAATCTACGCGGACAGGTTGACAGAAGACCAGCGCCGAAACGGGATCGTGCTGAGCACCGGCATAATCGAGTCGATTCAAATCCACTGCGAAGAAATCGGCACATTTGCCAACTTCCAACGAGCCAATGTCAGTGCGACCCAACACTGCTGCGCCGCTGCGCGTACCAAGATATAACGCTTCGCGGGCGGTCATCAATTTGCGATCGGGATCGTTCGATAATGAAAAGCCAGTGATGCCTTCTTTGACGCGCGACAGCAACATGGCTTGACGAACTTCAGCCAATAAATGCGAACCATCATTGGACGCAGAACCATCTACACCCAACCCAACATTGACGCCCGCTTTACGATATTCTTTGATCGGCGCGATACCGGAAGCAAGTCGCATGTTCGATGTAGGACAATGCGCGACGCCACAGTTGTGTTTGGCAAAGACTTGAATCTCCTCGTCATTAACCCACACGGCGTGTGCGAACCAAACGTCGTTCCCAACCCAATCCACTTCCTGCATATATCCAACCGGGCGATGACCGAACATCTGCATGCAGAATTGTTCTTCGTCTTCGGTCTCGGCCAAGTGCGTGTGCAGATGAACTCCGTATTCGCGCGCCAACCTGGCGGATTGCTTCATCAAATCAGACGTAACAGAAAACGGCGAACAAGGCGCGAGCACGATCTGCACGAACGCGCCGGGTTTGGAGTTATGATATTTTTGGATGAGGCGCTGGGAATCTTTCAGTATGGAGTCTTCGCTATCCACAACAGAATCAGGCGGAAGTCCACCTTTCGATTCGCCGAGCGACATCGAGCCGCGCGAGGCCTGGATGCGGAGTCCGATCTCTTGCGCGGCAGCAATCTCATCGTCGAGTTTGGAACCGTTGGGGAAAAGATACAAATGGTCGGAAGCGGTGGTGCATCCGGATAAAGCCAATTCGGAGAGCGCAGTCTGAGTCGAGATGAAAATATCCTCGGCATTCATGCGCGCCCAAATGGGATAGAGGGTCTTGAGCCAGTTGAAGAGATTCGAATCCTGCGCGGGCGGCACGACGCGCGTGAGGGTTTGATAGAAGTGATGATGCGTGTTGACGAGGCCCGGCAGCACAACGTGATCTTTAAGATCGAGCACTTCATCGGCGGACGAAGGCAGCTCGCTCGTGGCGCCGATCTGCTCGATGAAGCCGTCGCGAATAAAAAGACCACCGTCGCGGATTTCCCGTTGGTGGTCGTCCATGGTGACGAGGTAGGCGTTTTTGAGGAGAAGTGTGCTCATATTGGACAAAAGTTGTCAGATTGTGCACCGCTACGCGGCACTTCGTAATTGTCTGACAACTTAAGTGTAGCACAAAAGGGAAAGAGGTGTCAACAACAAATCAAATGCTATAAAGTATTACATTTTACTTCTTGACTTACATAATAATTTGATGTAGTATATAAGTACAAAAAGGAGAAATTACCATATGGAAACTTACGCCACAGTAAAAGGTCAGATTGTCATCCCCGCTACCCTGCGACGAAAATATGGGATCAAAAACGGCACAAAAATCATCATTACAGATATTGGGGATGCCATCATCTTAAAACCCGTCACCGAACAATATCTGATGAACTTGCAAGGCTCTCTTAAAGGCAAGGGAGGCCTGAAAACACTGATTGGCGAACGCGCTAAGGACAAGGAAAGGGATAAATAATCATGGCATCCAAAGTACTAGACTCGTATGCGTTGATGGCTTTTTTTGAAGACGAGCCGGGGGCTGACCTTGTAAGGGATTTAATATTGAAAGCCGAAGAAAATAAGATTAATCTATTGATGAGTGTCGTTAACTTGGGAGAGGTATGGTATTCGATAGCGCGCAACAATTCTCCGGAAGTTGCAGATCAGTATGTTGGCGAAATTAATGGCATGGCGATTGAGATAATGGATGTTGATTGGCA
>DATKNJ010000306.1:0-3388 GCA_035541395.1 Anaerolineales bacterium | reverse complement strand
GGATCAATGAAAAAGTGACAGCTTGTTCCTCGGTGCGAGCCAACACGCCGATCAATAATCCCAACGCAGAAATGCACAAAGCCGCGCAGAACGCGACTAAGAACGTCGCACTCGGCAAGCGTAGATAATCCACTTTTAGCAGGAACTGGCCGAACGCGATCAGGAAAATGAATTGACCAAAGATCAGCGCGAAGATCGCCAGGAAATGTCCGAGCAAAATATGGATTCGACGTGCAGAAGTCGTCAGCAGCCGTTGCAGCGTGCGCGACTTTCGTTCCGTGACGATAATCTGCGCGGCCGTCAATAAACCCGCGATGGCGAACTGCAACATCATGCCAGGCGAAGTATGTGCCAGCGAAGCGGACTGATCATCAGATTTTTTGATAACGCTGCTGGTTGTTTCCACCACTGCGATGGGCGGATCTTTCCACGCGTCCAAGGTTTGCTTGAATGAATATCGGAACGGCGCGCGATCTCCGATGGTGTCTTCCATGATGGTCGCAGTGCGGAGAGCGCTATCAAAGCGGGTGAGGGATGCGATGAGTTCTGCTTCGACGGTCGTCCAGGCTGTGCTGCCGGTATCGGCGATCACAGTCAGATGAACGGTTTTGTTTTCGAGCATGGCTTTGCCGTATCCATCGGGGACGATGATCGCCGCGGCTAAATCTCCTTTGGCGACAGCAGCCTCGAGGTCCGATTGAGAACGGAATGGATTTTGGTCCAAACGAATCACATCGGAGTTTGCCAGAATGTCGTGAAGCGAGTCGGTCGCCCAATTGTTGTCCAAAGATAAATAGCCAACCGGCAAACGCGAGTCGGCTTTGCTTCCGCCGAATCCGCCAAAGGCAAAACCAAATATGAACGTGAAAACGATTGGCATGATGAGCAGAAACATAAACGTCTTGAAGTCGCGCATGAGCTGCATCAAGTCTTTGGTAGCGATGTCGAAAATGCGAATCATGATGTGCTCCTATGCGTAGCGTTTGTTGAAGCGCCACACGCCGACTATAAAGAAGACCGCGCTCCAGGCCAATAAGACCAACATAGTGACCAGCGAATTGGTGGGCGGCTGTCCGTTCATGGATTGCATCAGACCGCGAATCGCCCAGCCTTGCGGCACAAACAAGGAAACTGTATCGCCCATCTTTGCGCTGGGAGACCCCATAGCAATGACACTAATCATGCCGACCATGCCAGTCACGGTCAATACACCGCCGAAGATCACGCCGCCTTGTTTCGTGTTCTTGAGAAAAGAGTTGACGAAGATGCCGAAGCCGGCAGCGCTGAAGACGGTTCCCAAGGCGGCCAGGACGACGGTTTGCAAATTTCCCCATTGGACTCCGAACATCAAATGAGCCGCGAGCATGAGAACCGTCACTTGAACAGACACGGTCATGAAAACGGCCATAAACTTTCCGCTTAAGATCGTAGCTTGAGAAGTGGGCGTCGTAAACAAGCGCGGCAACGTGCGCTCTTCTTCCTCTTTGAGGATGCTCTCCGCAGTGGACGTGCCGGTATAGAAGGCGTAAAAGACCATCATCCCGGCCATGATGGGACCGACAATGCTCAACAAGATGTTATCGCTGTTATCTGTGGAAGCGCTTCCTTTTGGAGCAGGTGGCGCTTGCACGTCGAGTAATTTATCTTCGATGTTATCGGTTTCCGCCAGGGAAATTTTCAAATATTGATCAACGACTTGCCCGGTCAAGGCTTGATCTTCCTGTGTCGCATCATCGGTAAAAACGTTGACCGCGATTTTCACGCCGGACATGCCGTCCATGAAACGATTCATTACAGCGCGGATGATGCTCGGGCCAATTGTCAACGTGGGGTCCTGATAAAACTCGATGAAGGCTTTTCCATTCACATCCGCGAACTGTTTCGAGAAATCGCTTGGGATGATGATGGCAACCTGGGCGGTTTGATTATCCACGGCTGCGTGCGCAGCTTGAGCGTCCGGCGCGAACGAGACTTCGATCAGGTCTGCCATTTGATCGCTTTGGAGGATGTTGACGATCAATTCTCCCATCGTCTTGGCTTGTTTCCCGCCGGGGATATTCTTTGTGTTGATGTTGAATTTCGGGCCGCCTTCATCCATATTGGCAACGATGACTTTGGTCTTCGGCAAGTTGAATCCGCCGTTCTGTGCCATGTTGCCGAACATAAAATAGAACATGCCCGTCACCAGCAGCGGGATGACAAACATAAAGATCACCGCGGAAAAACTGCGGAACGAACGCGTCATGTCTTTGAAGGCGATGTCGAATGCTTTCATGATAGTTTCTCAATCGCGTAAGGCGCGGCCGGTGAGATGCAAGAAGACCGCTTCGAGATTCGGTTCGCGAATATCCACGGATGTGATGCGCGCCGAGAGCCGCGTCGCCGAGTCGAACAAGCGCGGTAAAACCAGGTTGCTGTCTCCCACCAAAACGCTGACTTTGCCGTCCTCGGCAGAGACGCGTTCGACGCCTTCAATGGCCTTCCAATCCTCCAGAACTTTCTCGGCTTCCACATTGAGAGTCAAATCGATGCGCGTTTGTCCGCCCACCAGTTTGACCAATTCCTCATGCGTGCCGTGCGCGATCATCTTGCCGTGATCCATGATGGCGATGTGGTTGGAAAGCTCCTGAGATTCTTCCATGTAATGCGTGGTGTATAACACGGTCATGCCTTGATTCTTCAAAGTAACCACGCTGTCGAGAATATTGCGCCGCGACTGCGGATCAATGCCGACGGTGGGTTCGTCCATATAAATGACTTTTGGACGATGCAAAAGCGCCACGCCGATATTGACGCGTCGCTTCATTCCGCCCGAATACTTGCCGACTCGTTCCCTGGCGCGTTCGCGCAGCCCGATGATATCCAGCACCTCGTCTACGCGCGTTCTCAAAGCCGACCCGCGCAAGCCGTACATTTTGCCCCAAAAGGTCAAGTTCTCGCGCGCGGTCAAATCCTCATACAGCGCGATCTCCTGCGGGACGATTCCCAGCACGGATTTGACCCCCGTCTGATCGGTGCGGATGGAATGACCCATAATGCGCGCGTCGCCTTCGTCCGGCCTTAGCAAACAGGAGAGCATGGAAATGGTCGTCGTTTTGCCTGCGCCGTTCGGACCCAGCAGGCTGAAAATCTCACCTTGTTCCACTTCAAAGCTGACGCCTTGTACGGCTTTCGTCTCGCCGAAGGAGCGGTGCAAATCCAGGACTTCGATGGCGGGTAAATTGTTCATAAAGAGCCTCTCGTACGTTTCGCATGGATGTTTCGTTTACCAATAAATTTGTTATATACCAATTTCTACGAAGATCAGTTCTCTAAGTTTCCTTTTCATCCTTTTTGACTCTACCATCATACTGCCGAACATAAAAAGACTCCCCTGACAGTGGGGGAG
>DATKNJ010000305.1:0-5926 GCA_035541395.1 Anaerolineales bacterium | reverse complement strand
GAATCGCGGAAGCGGATCGCGGCCAGACCGAGGGCACGCGCGGCATCCACATTTTCCGGGAAATCATCGACGAAGATCGTTTCCTCCGCGCTGACTTGGGCCTGCTTCAGCGCAAGGCGGAAAATTTTGGCTTCGGGCTTGGCCGAACCCACCTCTGCCGAGATGATGATGTTATCGAAGGCATCGTCGAATTTCTTGCTGACGATATACGAGCGCAACCCACTCCAGGCGTTCGAAATCAAACCAGTTTTGTAGTGTGACTTCAACGAGCGAATGAATTCAAGCAACTTGTGATCGATCACATCGCCCGCGAAGAACTCACTGCGCAGCACAGCGGTTTCGGTTTCCGAACATCCGAGTTTGCGCGCCACCAAATTCCAGTGCTCGTCTTCGGTGATGGTTCCCACCGAGGCCTTCAAAGCGCTGTCGCTATCGAAGACGGCGCGCACGAGATCCTCGTATTCCATGCCGAGCTGGTCAGCCAAACGTTCGCGCGGCGCTTGATATTCTGTGCGGACGATCACGCCGCCAAGATCAAAGAAAACTGCGCGGAAGGTCATTTGCGCTTGGTCTTCTTCGCCGCAGTCTTCTTCTGAGTGGCTTTCTTTGCAGGCGACTTCTTGGCCGCGGCTTTCTTCGTGGCAGCTTTCTTGGCCGGAGCCTTCTTCATCGCGGGTTTTGCAGCGGCCGCGGCCGGTTTCAGCGCGGGAGCAAGCTGGGATGGAGTCAGAGCCGGGCTGGTCGTCGAGGATGACGGAGTCGCGTCCGCATTTTCCATTAACACTTCGCGCCAATTGGGCACAGCCCATTCAAGGCGTTCACGCGGAATGGGATTGGCGTGGCGGCAGCGGGGGCAGTGCGAGTCATAGTGATGTAAATTTTCCGCCTCTATGTTTTGTAACGCGGCCACGATCTCATTCCGGCTTACAGTGTAAAGGTTTTGACAGAACGAACAACGTAGGTTGATCATGAGGAGCCTCCTATTTTGCTCAGATTTCTTGAGAGGTCTGAGACGATACGTCCTTAAGTATAGCCTATTCTTCCGTTGGTTCGTTCCCTGAGCGGTACTCTTTTTCGTAGATCACATACTCGTGCGCAATGCGCATTCCGGCTTTTTGATAAAGGCGCGTAGCGCCGGTTGGATTGGAGGCATCCACGAAGAGACCAACGGTGTGCATGCCGCGCCGATAGAATTCTCCGAATGATTGATACAGCAAGGCGAGTCCCAGGCCACGTTTGCGCCACGGGCGGCGAACGCTCAACGAGCCGACCCAGCCGATATCCATGCGATAACGGCACAAGGAAAGACCTGCGATTTGGTCGCCATTCCAAGCGATGAACCATAAAGTGGGATCGAAGTCTTCACTGCCAAGCCTGCGCTTGAGCCAATGGCTGTAGTTTTCGGACGTATGGCCCCAATGATCGCGAAAGGCTTCGTCCTCCGCTTCGAACACGAGACGGTCATGCTGGCTCTTCTCAAACGGGCGAAGTTCCACGCCCTCCGGCCATACCGGCGCGGGAGGCGGCGCGTTGAGGTCGATCTCCATGCGCCATGAAAAACGAATGGCGTGATAGCCTTCGTGTTCATGCATCTCGCGGCCGATTTTGTCGCCGATGGCCATGCCATTGCGGATGAACACGCGCAGGCTTGGATCAGCCAGTTTCATCTCATCGCGTGCGCGAAGATCTAGAGCGCGCAGCATGGCTGTGCCAATGCCGCGCCCGAGAAATTCGGGATGCACATATCCGTCACCGTTGTAGAAGGCATGCGCATGACGATTGGTGAATTCCTCAAACCCGACGATTTGACCATCGGTTGTTTCCACGACCCATGTATCGGTTTCCAGTTTGAAACCTTCGTTTTTCCATTCGCGGCGAAGGTCTTCAGGTGAAACCGCTACGGTTGGATCACCATCCGCAGTGCAGACATCGAGGATGAGTCGCGCCACAGCTTCGAGGTCGCTCCATTGAGCGGCGCGCAGATTGAGGTCCGGAGAGAGAAGCGTGTGATCTATCTGGGTTTGAGCATTCATGGTTTCATCCAATCTTTAAATTGATGTGGTCAAGTAACGCGCGGTCCATTCTTCACGCAGAATGCCCATAAAGAGCATATCCCAGCGACGGCCCTCGCGCAGCAATGCGCCGCGCAAACGGCCTTCGTGTTGAAATCCAACTTTCTCATAAGAGCGGATGGCGCGCGGATTGTATTCAAAAACGTTTAACGAGACACGGCGCAGATTGACCTCCGTAAAAGCAAATTGAAGAATCAATTGCATGGCTTCCGTGCCATAGCCTTTGCCCCAAAAATCGCGGTCGCCAAGGCCTATGCCCACGAAGCCTTCGCGCATATTCCAGCGGCCTACATCCAGTAGGACATCGCCGAGCAAACGGTCATCTTCCAACGAACGAATGACGAACCAAAAAAGGTTCGTGCCGGCTTGGTCGGACTCTTTTTCAATAAATTCTTTGATGGCTTTGGTTGAGTTCAAGCCAACAGCGCCTGAGTCGAGCAGACGTTTAAATTCCGAGTCGCTTTGCCAGCGTACAAAAGATTTACTGGCCTCTTCAGGATCGGTGGCGGCCAGCTTGACCCATTGGCCTTTCAGAATATCTTTCATGCCGCGACTCCTTGCAGCGCTTGCCATTCCTCGCGCAAGAGTCCCATGTAGATTCCGTCGGTACGACGGCCCTCGCGCAACGTATCGCTGCGTAACACGCCTTCCAGCTTGAAGCCGACCTTCTCATACGACTTCAAGGCGCGCGCGTTATACGAGTGCAAACCCAATGTCACGCGTCGCAAGTTGGCTTCGAGAAACGCGTATTGGACGATCAGGCGCATCGCATCGGTACCATATCCTTTGCCCCAATACTCGCGTTCACCGATCCCAATTCCGATCCAGGCATCCGCGTGAATCCAATCGGGTCGCAAACCGACGAAGCCGATCAATTTATCATCGTTCAAGGTTCGGATCGAGAAGCGGAGCGCCCTCAACGGATCATCTTCCATTTCCTTCTCGATCCATTCCCTGATTTTTTTCTCCGACCACAATTGCGCGGGATCGCCATCTGCGAGCCGGTGAAATTCCGTATCGCGCTCCCAGCGAGCATGGGCTTTGGTCATTACTTCCGGCGCTTCGACAGCCAGCCGGACGAGTTTTCCGCGATAGATGTCTTTCATCGCGTCACTCGTGACTTTTGGCCTGTTCCTCCCACTCCGGGCGTAACAGCCCGAACGTGAGCAGGTCCCAGGTGCGGCCATCACGCTGCAAAGCCTGGCGTCGACGAATCTCTTCCATGAAGCCGAACTTTTGGAAGAGACGTATCGCGCCTTCGTTGTATTCGGGAACCATGGCGGTCACGCGATACAGATTGAGTTCCGCGAAGGCATAACGCAGCAACAACTTGAGAACCTGGCTGCCGAATCCTTTACGACGATCTTCCGCCGCGCCGAGTCCGAGTCGAAGCCAGCCATTGCCATTGGTCCAATCGATCCATTCGATCGCGGCTTTGCCGATCAGATGATCATCTCCGCGCGCGCGGACGGTGAAATAGAACAGGTTCTTCTGTTCATCCATCTCTTTCTCGATAGACTCATATTGTTTCTTGACCATGGCAGGCGAAAGCGGACGCACTGGTTTCAATTCCATTAAGCGCATGAACTCCGCGTCATGCGTCCACTTGGACTCGATCTCGGGGTGAGTGTCGTGGTCAATGGGGCCCAGACGAATATCCTGCGCCTCAAAAAGTTGGGTCTGAATGTCGAGCATGGTTCCTCCTCAAAAACATAAACAAAAAACGGCCACGGGTTCCGCGCCCATGACCGCTGAGAGATGTCAAACAAAAACGGCCACGGGCAGAGGAGTGCACCGTGGCCGTTATACACACTGCGTGTAAGCTAGCTGGCAACAGGCACACTCCGAGAATCAATCACCACAGCACCTTCGGCGCTGCGCAAGATTACAAATAGTTGGGCGCTCATGATCATTTGAGTGTGCCTCCTTTCTTCAGAAGATGGTATTACTTTTTTCAAGCGGGCGAAGTTTATCACGTGACCTTCGAACACGTCAAGATTTTTTGATGAGTTTCCTGACATGATATAAAAAATTTCCCGCGAGCTCGCGAGAAATTTTTATTTGTTACTGCACACCGGGGCTGATGGTTCCATTGATCAGGCCTTCCAGAGTCTGCTCCACCAAACGCTGACGGCCGGGAGTCAAATAAGTTGGATCAATATCTGCCAACCCGATCGGTGATTGAACATTGACACCGCCTTGTCCTGCGACCAGATTCGGCCATGCAGCTTGAATGGCTTTGATCACATCCGGTTGAATGGTCACCACCCAGCCCGCGGGAAGCGGATTCGGTGTGGATGTGCCGATCTGCAAATCACCGGTAGTGCCAATGTAGGTGATGAAATCCGGTATCGCTAGATCGGGATAAACGAACAGCGTGTTTACTTTGTTATCGATCAAGTAGTTGGCGTAACCGCCGTATCGAGATTTATCCTCGGTGGATGGAATTGCGATGTACTGTGGGAAAGTGTAAGTTGAATAATAGAACGGTTGGCATAGTCCGCAGTAATAAGCCATTCCGTTGGCGAAAGCCACGTAGGCTTTCTGCGCATCGATGTTATCTTTGGGGATGATCATGCCGATGTGATAATCGTCGGTGATCATGGCAGCGATGTAACCGGCCAGGAAAGATGGCAGGATCGTTTGTCCGCTGTTTGACAGCACGCTGATGTTGCCGCCCGCAGTGATGTTTGGAATGTTAACGGCTAAAAACTGGGTCTGAGGTGCGGCCGAGGCAAGGGCAGCAATTCCGGGGTCCGGAGGAAGCGCAACCACAACTTTCAATGTTGGATCCGTTACATCTCCCGGCGTGAGCGTGTTGCGCACCTGGAAGCGGAATCCCGATTGTTGAGTCAGCTCATAAACAGTCTTCTGATATAGATCAGAACTTTCCTGATCCATATCAGAAGGAACCACTAAAATAGCGAGAGGAGTGTTGGGCGTTGGGGTTAAGGTGGGTGCAGGGGTGAGCGTCTCCGTGGGGACGAGGGTAGGCGTTTCTGTGGCTTTTGTGCCGCAGGCGCTTAAGATCCACGCGAACAGGAGAACGAAGAGGGCAAGTCTTAGACGCACAGGATGCTCCAGAAAAAAGATTGCCCAGATTATAACAGTAGGGACAACCCGCGTTTACCAGACTGTCATGGGTCGTCCCTGTTGCTTTTTTGTGTGGTTTCGATTTACTTTATGTTGACTTTGATCTTCTTCGGGCGGGCGGATTCAGCCTTGGGCAGGCGCAACGTAAGGATGCCATCGGTGATGTGCGCCTCGACCTGATCGGCTTCCACAGCGGAAGGCAGGCGCAGGGTCCGCGAGAAGGAACCGCTGGGCAGTTCATTCAAGAGATAATTTGCTTCGTCGTCTTTGTATTCGCCTTCGATGCGGAGGACATCATCCAGCACCTGAATGTTCAAGTCGTCAGATTTCAATCCGGGCACGAAAGCCGAAAGCACGTACGCGTCATCTTCTTCGCGGATGTTTACACCGAGCACACCGAGCGCAGCGCGGCGGTTAACGTTCGCCCAGCGGCGAGCCGCGTATCGAGGAAAAGGATAAGCATAGAAAGTCATTTCGATTTCTCCTTTATTATCTTAATGATTATTCAATGGCTGTATCTTATTCTTGGCATATAAAAAAACTGATAGTGAAACGTCAAATTTTTGTAGGAAAATTTAGGGGAACTTATCAGCTTTATAATCCGTCCAGGGAAAAATATTGAGGTATCCACCGTATATGGATTTTGCTCGATTCTACGGAGGCATATCATGAAAATCTTTCATATTTCACTTGTGGTTCTGCTTGTTGCCGCTTTGTTTGGTTGTGGGCCTGCTCAGGTAGAAGTTGCTACACAATCTCCA
>DATKNJ010000304.1:0-3360 GCA_035541395.1 Anaerolineales bacterium | reverse complement strand
CTCCTACACAGAAAAGTCCACGCGTTACCAAAAGTGGGGAACAGATGATTTCACGATTCCGCCAGAGCTCGAAGATCACGCGCTCAAAGTCGAATATATGAACACTGTCCGCATGTTGTTTCAAACCTACGCGGATTCGCTTGCGCCGGTGCGCGCCCTGATCGAGAAGAAAACACCGCGCCGTGAAAACGAAACCGAGGAAGCCTGGGATCGCCGCGTCCGTTCGCAGTATGTGGATACCTGTCGTTTTTTGCTGCCCGCCGCAGCGCTGGCGAATGTGGGTATGACGGTCAATGCCCGTGCACTGGAACACGCCATTCGCAAAATGTTATCGCATCCTTTGCTGGAAGTTCGACAAATCGGCGAGCAGGTGAAAGAGGTGTCAAAGGCCGAAGTGCCCACGTTAGTCAAGTATGCGGATGCGGTGCCGTATCTGATTGAGACTACAAAAGAATTAAGCCACGGAGCCACAGAGTCGCGGAGAGGAATAATTTCTCCGCGCCCCCGCGACTCTGTGGCGGGGAATTGGTGTACCTTGATCGATTACGATCGCGAGGGTGAGAACAAAGTGCTGGCCGCCGCGCTGTATCGATTTAGTGGAATCACTTTTGAGGATGCTTTGACGCGCGCCCAAAAGATGAGCGCAGATGAACGTGCGCAATTAGCTGAGTCGCTTTTCAAACATCTTGATCGTTTCGATGAGCCGTTGCGCGAACTTGAGTACGCGACTTATACCTTTGACTTCGTCATGGATCAGGGCGCGTATGCCGAGTTCAAACGTCATCGCATGATGACGCAGACGCCGCAGTTGCTGACGACGCGACTTGGGTACGCGATTCCGCGTCTGATCACGGAAGCAGGTTTCGGGTCCGCGTATAAGGCGGCAATGGAACAAGCCGCGCATATGTATGAAAAGCTGGCCGCATTCAATCCGCAAGTCGCGCAATATATTGTCCCGAATGGCTTCAATCGGCGAGTGCTGGCGCAATTTAATTTGCGTTCGGCGTATCATTTTTGTCAGTTGCGTTCCGCACCCAACGCGCATTATTCAATCCGCAAGATCGCCGAGCGCGTGGCCGAGGAACTTCAGCGCGTGCATCCATTGTTGAGCGCGCACATCGACCTGCCTGAAGAAAAATGGCAGGATGTGCAAGAGACGTATTTCACGGCGGTATAATCGCGCGATGAAACACATATTGGCCTTCTGTTGCGTCGCGATGCTGTTGGTCGCTTGCGGAATGCAGACGGTCGAGAATCAATCCCCGATTTTTTCTTACAATCTCCAGCCGTATCTCACTGTGACGCCCAGCCCGAGTCCCGCGGGACCTGTGGGTTTGGTCGCCGCACAGACGCCGCTTCCCAGCCCGACGCCGTTCACGTATACCGTGAAGTCCGGCGATACGATGGGCGGCATTGCCTTGAAGTTCAACGTTTCGTTGGATGAGTTGCAAGCCGCGAATCCGCAAGTTTCACCGAACACGATGTCGGTCGGACAAGTGTTGAAGATTCCGAGCGATCCGGCTAATCCGTCTGGCGAGCCGACGCCAACGCCAGTTTCATTTACAGTGCAACAGATTCAATGCTATCCAACGATTGATCATAGCATGTGGTGTTTTGTGTTGGCGCATAATGATTTTTCAGATTTCATCGAGAACGTCAGCGCGCAAGTGACGTTGGTTGATTCAAATGGCAAGCAGCTCGCGAGTCAGACCGCGTATCTGCCGCTGAATATTTTGCCGCCGAATTCGTCTTTGCCAATGACCGTTTATTTCCCGCCGAATATTCCCACCGACGCGAAGCCGCAAGTACAAATTTTGACTGCCACCCGTTTGTTGCCCGGCGACGCGCGTTATTTATCCGCCACAACACAAAATATTTTGACTCCAGTCGATTGGCGCGGTCACGAAGCGCAAGTGAGTGGACAAATTCTTTTGCCGGCCAAATCGAAAGCCGCCGCGACCGTGTGGGTGGCCGCGACGGCGTATGATGAATCTGGGCGCGTCATGGGAGTCCGCCGTTGGGAAGGTGGCGGGATTCAGCCGGGAGGAAGTCTGCCGTTTATGTTGACGGTATCAAGTTTGGGCGGTGATGTGACGCGGGTGGATGTCGCTGTGGAGGCGAGGCCGTAGGTGGTCATCAGTAAACAGGAATCAGTGGTCAGTGGAATCCTGTTCACTACTCCCAACTCTCGACTCTCTAATATCTACTTTCCTTCCAACCACATATAGCGTTCAATCGGAATATCAATTGGCGTGAAGACATAACCTTTCACATACGGTTTGACGAGTTGATAAGAAAGACTGTGCACGGTGAATAACACCGGCGCGTCATTCACAATCATTTGCTCGGCCTGCTGATAAAGTGCGATACGCTTGTTCACATCCTGTTCGACACGCGCCTGTTCGAGCAATTGATCGAGCGCGGGGTTCGAGTAGCCGCCATTATTTTGTTGTGAACCAGTGTGGAACAAAACATCCGCGAAGTTTTCAGGATCGGGATAATCCGCGCACCAACCGCCGCCGAAGAGTTGACCGTGATGTCCTGAGTAAATCGAGTCGAGATATTCATCCGGTTCGATGTTTTCCACAGTGATGGTCACACCCAGATTTTGTTTCCACATTTGTGCCAACGCGGCTACATCTGAACTGACATAAGAGCCGAGTCCCGCGTCGGTGTAAACGATGGGCGGCATATTATCAGCGTATTTGGATTGTTTAAGCAATTGACGCGCTTGCACAGGATCGTAAGGCAAACCCTGTAACGCAATATTGAATCCAGGCAGGCCAGGCGGATACGGCCCGATGGCGGGCAGCGCGTGACCGTTCATCACTACATCAATGTATTGCTGACGATTGAAAGCTTCACTAAATGCTTTGCGCACATTGACATCGTCGAAGGGTGGGCGCGTGGTGTCGAAGACAACATAGCCTGTGCATAAATCCACGCCGGTTAGCAATTGGTTATGCAGCGGTTCTGTTGGATCGAGAAAACGGTCAATCGAGTAAATGCCTGCGATATCAACATCTCCGGATTCATATAAATTTTGCGGATCGCCGGTATACAGATTGATGACCACGTAAGGAATGGATGGCGCGCCGAGATAAAAATCTTCGTTGCGTTGGTAGACGATGCGTTGGCGCGGCGTCCATTCGATTAGTTGGTATGGGCCGGTGCCGTTCGGATGCTGAACCCAATCACTTCCGGATTCGACATTGGCTTTGTCCACCACGAACGCGGTGGGATAAGTGAGCTTGAGCAGGAAATAAGATTTCGGCGCGTCGATCGCGACTTGCAATGTGTGGTCGTCCAGCGCTTTCAAGCCGCTGATATGATTTGCTTTTCCCGCGACCATATCTTTCA
>DATKNJ010000303.1:0-6179 GCA_035541395.1 Anaerolineales bacterium | reverse complement strand
CCTCCATCTATGACGAGGGAGATGCGTCCGTTCAACTGACTCATCACTTCCTCCGCGCGGACCGGGCTAACCTGTCCTGAGATATTGGCGGAGGTCACGGCCATCGGGCCGGTCGCGCGGAGCAAAGCGCGCGCCACTTCATGATCGGGAATCCGTACCGCGACAGTATTCGTGGCGGAAACGGCTTCGGGGAGAGTTGGCAATTTTGGGACGACTAGAGTCACAGGTCCGGGCCAGAAGCGGGAGGCGAGAATGCGCGCCATGTCTGGAACATTCACGGCCACTTTATCCAAATCCTCCGCATCGGCTATTAAAATCGGAATCGCTTTTTCCACGGGACGATTCTTTGCGGCATAAATCGACTCGACTGCCGCGCCATCGAATGCCAACGCGCCGACGCCGTAAACCGTATCAGTGGGAAGCGCAACCAATCCACCGGCGCGTAAAATTTCGAGCGCACGCGTAATGGCATCAGGTTGGGAAGAGGGGAGCAATTGTGTTTTCATGTGATGACCGGTAATTGGATTTCGATTAAACGATCGCGTCCAGTTAAATCTTTATGTAAATGAATCTTCGCTTCGGAAAATGAATCATAAGCCAATGAAAGCGCTTTGTTTCCCTGGCTGGCTTCGATCTCCAGCATGATGCGTCCGCCCGGCGCGAGCCATTGCGGCGCGATGGAAAGCAGATGACGGATCAGATCGAGTCCATCTCCGCCGCCGTCCAAAGCCACTTCTGGTTCGCGGCCATAGACTTGTAAACCGTGTAGAGTCCGCGTGGGAATGTATGGCAAGTTGGCGCAGATCAAATCGAAATATAAATCTGTTGACAAAAATTCTGAGTAGGGCGGCAATAGATCACATTGTATAAAATCGACGCGCGTTGCGAGATCAAATTTACGAGCGTTTTGGTGTGCGACTTTCAGCGCGGGCAGTGAAATATCTGTTGCTGTGACGCGCGCGTCCTTAACATTCATGGCAATCGAAAGTCCGATTGCGCCACAGCCTGTGCCCACATCCGCGACAGTGCGGCGTTCCAGCGAGGCTTGCAGCCAGGCAATGGCGCGCTCGACCAACAATTCGGTTTCAGGACGCGGAATCAAAACATCGCGCGTAATGTCGAAGTCGAGGCCGAAGAATTCCCAATGACCCAGCACATAGGGCAGGGGGGTTCCGGCTTCGAGTTGGGTTATGGCCGATTCAACAGTAGCAAGTTGAGGCGCGGAGAGAGTCGTCTCCGGGTGCGCGAGAATCCATGTGCGCGGTTTTTGAAGTACGCTTGCGAGCAATACTTGCGCGTCCAGTTGCGGTGTGTCACTGATGCGACTCAGGCGCTCATCAAGTTGATCGAAAATGCCGGAAATGTTAATCATGGATATAGCGGACATTCACATGATTCTCCAAAAAATAAGAGGACGCATGTTGCGCCCTCCACATTATTCGTCGTCATCCACGCCGGTGGCGGCCAGTCGGTCGGCTTCATCGCGAGTAGATAACTCCTCGATGAATTGCTCGATAGCGCCATCCATTACAGCGGGTAGATTGTAAACAGACAAACCAATGCGATGATCGGTGACGCGATTCTGCGGATAATTGTAGGTGCGAATCTTTTCGGACCGTTCACCGGTTCCCACTTGCGAGCGGCGATTGGCTTCGAGTTCCGCGCGGCGTTTGGCTTCTTCCATTTCGTACAACCGCGCCCGCAAAATAGACATGGCGCGCAATCGGTTTTGCAATTGAGAGCGTTCATCCTGACAAGTAACCACGATGCCGGTTGGCTTGTGATACAAACGCACAGCCGTCGAGTTCTTCTGCACATTTTGTCCGCCCGCGCCGGACGAACGATAAACTTCAATTTCGATATCGGATTCGGGAATGTCGATTTCCACTTCGTCCACTTCGGCCAGTACTGCGACGGTGGCCGTCGATGTATGAATTCTTCCTTGCGCTTCAGTGGCAGGCACGCGTTGGACACGATGCACGCCCGACTCATATTTCAACTTCGAGAAGGCGCCTTTGCCTTTGATCTCGAAGATCACTTCTTTGTATCCGCCCACGCCAATCGCGTTCTCAGACATGATCTCGGCTTTCCAGCGATGGCTTTCCGCGTAGCGCGTGTACATGCGGAACAAGTCCGCGGCAAAGATGGCAGCTTCATCGCCGCCCGCGCCGGCGCGGATTTCGACAATCACATTTTTCTCATCGCGCGGGTCTTTGGGGACGAGCAAGCCCTTGATTTCCTTTTCGAGTTTTTCGATCTTGGGAGTCAACTCGGTCACATCTGCTTCGGCGAGGGCATGGAGTTCCGCGTCTTTCTCAGACTCAAGCATGACGCGAGCTTCGTCGAGGCTTTTCATCGCCTGACGATATTCGCGCGCCTTCTCGACGATCTCATCCAACTCCACGCGTTCTTTGTTGATCTCAGCCGCGCGCTGATAGTTATTTCCAACTTCGAGCAGTTCGCGCCCAAGTTGTTCGTAGCGTTCTTCGATGCCTTGCAATTTATCGAGCATAAAAACCTTTTTGCCGCGAAGGACTTAACCTTTATGGCTTTTAAATTCTTTATTTAGATGAATTAAGCGGAACAATTATACCAGCGACCATCCGCCTGTCTGGCTGTCGCAGTAATTGAAGACGCACGGAAGAGGTTTGCTCTTACTTGAAATTCATGGTCATTGAGAGCACCATCGAAAGGATCAGGATCGCTGAGAAGATGATGAAGATGATTTGCAATGTCCTGCGTTGGCGCGCCTCGCGGGTTATCTTGGGTTTCTTGTCTTTCTTGGTTTGTTTTGCCATTCTTCCACTCACGAAATTGGATGTCGTTCGAAAGCCTGGTTCATCACACGCTCGAGCTCTTCGATGGTGACAGGTTTGGTCACATATCCGTCAGCGCCGATTTCGAGCGCTTTATCCACCATCACATCGGTCGCCTCGGAGGAGAGCATGATCACGGGCAGGTGCTGCCACTGGTTCCTCCGGCGCACGAACTCCAGCATGTCCAGCCCGGTGACTTCAGGCATATTGATATCGAGAATCAATAGATTGGGTTTGCCGCCAGCCAGTAAGGCTTCGGCTGCGGCGCGGGCGTTGAAATATGAAGTGATCTGACAATCCATCAATTTGAGCATCAAACTGACGGCTTGGATCATTTCTTCGTCGTCGTCCACGATCCAGACTTGTTTCATTCGAGGTTGGCCTTCACACTTTCCGCTGAAGTTTTATTCATTCCGGGCACGGCGGAAAGCTCCTCCACCGAGGCCTCCCTAATCTTATCCATAGAACCAAAATGTTTCAAGAGGGCCTTCCGGCGGGTAGGCCCAACACCGGGAATGGAATCCAATTGGGAGGCCATTCCAATCTTTGCTCGTTTTTTGCGATGTGCAGTAATGCCAAAGCGGTGCGCTTCATCGCGGATTCTTTGCACCAAATACAAAGCCTGCGAATGCCGCGGCAGCATCAGGCTATCCGATTTGTGCGGGAAGAAGATTTCCTCCTCCTGTTTGGCCAATCCCACCACTGGCACTTTCCCGAACAACTCAAATTCTTCCAGGACTTTGACGGCGCGACTGAGTTGGCCTTTGCCGCCATCGATGATGATCAGGTCCGGCAAAAAGGCGAACGACGCGTCTGGCTTGGACCCAGGTTGGTCGGCCGTTTCCTGAGCGGATTTCCATCTGCGGAATCGCCGCGTTAACATCTCTTCCATCGAGGCGAAGTCATCCGGCGCGCCGATGCTGGTGCTATCGATATTGAACTTGCGATATAACTTTTTATCCGGCACACCTTGCGTGAACACCACCATCGCGCCGATGGTCGCAACGCCTTGCGTGTGCGACACATCATAGCATTCCATACGATTTGGCGGCGCACTCAACGTGAGCGCGGATTGTAGTTCAGCTAACGCCTGCTCCTGTTTGTGCGTATCGGCTTGCCATTGAGCGCGCAATGCTTGTAGAGTCTCGGTCGCGTTTTCAGCGGCCATTTTCACTAATTCTTGTGGCTGTCCCTCTTTCGGGACGAAGAATTCTACTTTCTCGCCGCCGTGCCGCGAGCGCAACCATTGACTGATAATCTTGGCTTCTTCGAGTTCCTCGGGCAGCATCACTTGTTGGGGGAGGTTGGCCGCTTCGGTGTAAAACTGTTTGACGAATTGCGACATCACTTCATTATCGGCTGTGTCTTCAGTGCCTTCCAAAATAAAATATTCGCGCCCGATTAGTTTGCCGCCGCGGATGAAGAAGATTTGTACGCAGGCTTCGCCGTCCGAGCGCGCCATCGCCAGCACGTCCGAATCTTTGTAATCGGTGGCGAAGACTACTTTCTGCCGTTCGACGACCGATTGAATCGCCTTAAGTTGATCGCGCAGTGCCGCCGCCCGTTCGAAGCGCATCTCTGCGGAGGCTTTCTGCATTTCGTTTTCGAGGCGGCTGACGATCTCCTCGCTGTGACCGGTGAGAAAAGCCATCAAATCCGAAATCATTTGGCGGTATTGGGTCTGATCCACGACGCCGATGCAGGGCGCGCTACACAGCTTGATGTCGTAGTAAAGACATGCCCGCTTGTCCTGCCCGGTGATGACGCGATCGCACGTTAAATAGGGAAAGATGCGGCGCAAAACATCGAGTGTTTGATAAACCGCCCAGGCCGAAGTGTAGGGTCCGAAATATCGCGAACCATCCTCTGCCATCTGCCGCGTCACGGTGACTTTGGGGAATGCCTCCGCCCAATGCACCCTGACATACGGATAGCGTTTGTCGTCCTTGAGGCGGATGTTGAATTTGGGTCGATGCTTCTTGATGAGATTCATCTCGAGGATCAGTGCTTCCAATTCCGACCCCACAAGAATCCACTCGATATTGGCGATCTCGCGCACGAGCCGGCGTGTTTTGGCATCGTGGCTGGCATCCGCGTGGAAGTATGATCTCACGCGGTTCTTGAGATTGATAGCCTTGCCAACGTATAACACATCGCCAGCCTGGTTGCGGTAGATGTAGCAGCCCGGTTTTGATGGCAGGGTGGTGAGAATCCCCTGCAGGTGCTCAGAAATTTCCATAAGTCGTATTTTACCCGTATCTGTTAGGGAAGATGGGTGTTTTGGGCTATTGAAATCGTCCGTATTTTGTGCTATAAAAATTCAAATCATTCAATTCTTAGGAGGCTTTCGTATGAACATGAATATGCCGATGTCGAGTGCACCAACACCGTCTTCGAGTGGCGGTCCGAAACCGTTTTTTCAGGTCTGGATCGACGCGCTGACCAAACCCAACGAACAAACTTTCGCCGATATGGCTTCCTCACCGAATGCCAAGGCGATGACCGCTTATATATGGGTATTCGTCGGTTTGTTGGTCGAATTTTTCTTTAGTTTTCTCGTTAACGGCGCCCTGGTTCGCAGGGCATTCGAGCAGCAGGGGATGGGTGGCAGTTTGCCGGGTGGCGGAATTGGCATTGCGCTGATCGGCGCCTTTTGCGGCGGCCCGATTTTTGCAGTAATCGGCGCAATCATTTTCGCGATATTTACCGCCTTGATTCAATGGGTGGCGAAAATGTTTGGCGGCACCGGAACGAACGATCAACTCGCCTATACCTTCGGTGCGATCGCGACTCCCTTCTATCTGATCTCGACGGTCTTTGTCCTGCTGGGAGCGATTCCATTCGTTGGGTTCTGCTTTCGTCTCATGGCTGGACTGCTGGGTCTCTATGCCTTGGTACTTTATATTATGGCGTCCAAGGGCGTTAATAAATTCGGCTGGGGTCAGGCAGCCGGTTCGGTGCTAATTCCCGGGCTTGCGATTGGGCTTGTTTGCTGCTGTGTTGTCGGAGGTGTTTCCATGGCCGTCGGCGCTGGATTAAAGGGGTTGCTCCAGCAATTTCAGCAAGGCGGAACCGGCTATTAGCTGTGTGCTTGATTTGAAGGTTAGCCTCCTGCATATGCAGGAGGCTTTTTTGTTTATAATTACGGGCATGACAAAACTGGAAGAAACCATCGGCGACCTTCTGCGCGGAAATCATCTCAAGATGGCTACGGCCGAGTCTTGCACCGGCGGTCTCATAGCCGACCGGATAACGAACATCCCCGGTTCGTCGGATTACTTCATCGGCGGGGTTGCGGCCTATGCCTACGAGGCCAAAGTTGCTTTGCTCAACGTGTCCTGGGACACGCTGCATCAATACGGT
>DATKNJ010000302.1:0-5071 GCA_035541395.1 Anaerolineales bacterium | reverse complement strand
TCCAGACCGATTGATGGTGGTCATCCTCCCGGATTCGGGTTCGCGTTATCTCTCCAAGTTTTATGACAACAAATGGATGCGCGAGAACGGCTTCCTCGAAATGGAATTTGGCGAAGTGACTCTCGGCGATTTGTTGTTGGTCAAATCGAATAAGCAGTTGTACACTGCTTCGTTGGGCGATTCGATGCGCAAGGTGATGACGTCGATGCGACAAAACGCGGTTTCGCAGATGCCAGTTGTCGGTGCGGATGGAGCGTTGGTTGGTACCATCGAAGAAGTGGATTTGCTTAATCATCTGCTTGAGAGTCACCAGCATTCGCAAGATGAAGCGATTGATCCGTTGGTTCAACATGCGCAAGCAGTTTATCCACCGGACACTTCATTGGATGAAGCCATGCCCATGCTCACTCAGGGCTTTGCCCTGATTGTTGTCGACGCGGGCAAGCCAACTGGGATTTTGACCAAGATCGATGTTTTGGATTACGTGGCAGGCAAAATATAGTAAGCCTTGAAAATAGAACAAATATTCTGTATAATGTCTGTAAAGATTGGATGTTCCAATCTAATTTGCCAAAGGAGATTGCTATGGATTTTAGTTCTATTAATTGGTTGGCTGTTATTGCGTGCGTTATCGTTAGTATGATCGTTGGAAGTGTTTGGTTCAGCCCGAAAGGGTTTTACCTTGCCTGGTGGAAAGCGATTGGCAAGACCGAACACGACGCGCCAGGGATGCAGAACCAGGTTGTGTTGTGGGGATTAACCATCCTTTCCTCGTTTGTGCAGGCTGTTGCCATGGCGTTGATGGTTCATGCCATGGGGAGTATGACCTCGGGCGGCCCAACGCTCGTTTCCGGTGCCCTGGCCGGATTCATGCTCTGGCTTGGCTTTGTTGCGCCGACCAGTTTGGTCAACCGCTTGTTTGCCGGTCAACTAAAAGCCTGGTTGTATGAGGTGGGCAACCATCTGGTCGACTTTGTTTTGTTCGGCGCCATCTTGGGCGCATGGCATTGAAATTCGCTCAACAGTAAAATTAGACCCTGAAGTCATCTCTTCAGGGTCTGATTTTTCATAAGGAGAGAGTGTTGGAATTCAATCACGAAAATCATCCTTTGATTCGTCCGTATCGCGCCTCGGACTTCGACTCGCTCACCATTTTATGGCGCATCTCGCGCGAAAAATCTCTGCCGGATTTTCAACGCGCCAAAGGACACTTTTTCTACGAAGATCAAGAATATTTTCAGGGTTATGTTCTTCCGCGTGATAAGGTTTGGGTTGCAGTGCTTGATAAAGTACGCGTCGCATTCTTGGCGATGAATGAGAGTTATATCGATCAACTTTATGTTCATCCGAATTATTGGCGGCGCGGCATTGGCGAGTCGCTGCTCAATTATGCCAAGGGACTTTCGCCGCAGCACCTTTGGCTGTACACGCTTCAGATCAACTTCACTGCGCGCGTCTTTTATGAGAAGAATGGCTTCGTCGCGGAGAAGTTTGGAGTCAGTCCTGCGCCCGAATCCGAACCCGACGTGGAGTATCACTGGCGGCCTCAAAACACAAACGTTGTAAAATAGTCTCATGCGCCCCACATATCTTAAAGTCAATCTATCACAGCTCAAACGCAATCTCGAAGCGATTCGCGCGCATGTCGCGCCTGCTAAAGTTTTGGCGGTCTTGAAGGCCAATGCCTATGGTCACGGTGTGGATGGCGTTGCGCCGTTCATCGCACCGTTTGCTGATTACATCGGTGTGGCGATTGTAGAGGAGGGCATTCATCTGCGCGAACTGCGCGTCGACAAACCGATTCTGGTGATGGGCGGAAGTTCAATTGAGCAAGTGCCATTGTTTTTGGATTATGGCTTGACTCTCACCGCTTCTTCTCCTGAACTGTTAGCTGCTGCCGAACAAATCGCGGAATCAAAACGAAAACGACTCAAAGTCCACCTGAAGATCGATACGGGCATGGAACGTGTCGGTGTGCGCGATACGGAAGCAGAACCGTTCCTCGAGCAATCATTGAAATGCAAGCACATTGAGATCGAAGGAATCTACACTCACTTTGCCAACTCCGAATCTGCTGATCTGACTCACGCGCGTTTGCAAATCGAAAGATTTATGAACGTTTTGCATTTTTATGAGAAACATAGTTTACCGACTCCGCCGATTCGTCACATGGCGAATTCAGGCGGAATTTTGCAATTACCGGAGAGTCATCTCGATATGGTGAGGCCGGGCATCATGTTTTATGGAATCTATCCTGGCGCAGAAACCCAACGCAGCGTGGAGATTCATCCTGCCGCGACTTGGGTCTCGCATGTGGCTTATTCGAAAATCACGCCGCCGGGGCGGCCGGTCAGTTATGGGTCGTTGTGGCAGGCTGAGGTCCCGACGCGAATCGTTACCATCCCGGTTGGATACGCCGACGGTTATTTCCGTCGCATGACGAATCAAGCGCAAGTCATCGTCCGCGGGAAAAAGTATCCGCAAGTGGGCCGTATTTGCATGGATCAATTTATGGTGAACATGGGCGACGATGAAGCGAAGGTCGGTGATGAAGCGATCTTGCTCGGCGAAGGAATCATGGCAGAGGATTTAGCGGCTTGGGCTGGTACGAACGAATACGAAGTGATGACCAACATCAGCGCGCGTGTGCCGCGTGTGTTTGTAACGGACGAGAAATGATTGCTTTCTGGTACAATCGTTTGCCATTAAATTTTTGAGGTGCACTTTGAAACTTTTTCGAACTTATGCAGCCCTACTTTTGCCAGCTGCTTTGATTATTGCACTTGACCAATGGACGAAATGGTTGGTGCGAACGAACTTGCCGTTGAGCGCTACATGGTTGCCGGATTGGTTGAGCTGGCTTAGTCCGTACGCGCGCATCGTTAACTGGCATAACAGCGGCGCAGCTTTTGGCATGTTCCAAAACGGGAATCTTTTGTTTACGGTATTGGCATTTATTGTGGCGGGCGCGATCATTTATTACTATCCGCGCGTCGAAGCCAGCGATTGGCCGCTTCGCCTGGCGATGGATTTGCAATTTGCAGGCGCGGTCGGCAATTTGATCGACCGCCTCCTGCGGGGCCGCGTGACCGATTTTATTTCGGTCGGCACGTTTCCCGTTTTCAATGTGGCGGATTCGAGCATTAGCATTGGCGTAGTCGTTTTGCTGTTGGGCGTTTGGTGGAAAGAAAGTATGGATAAGAAACGCGCCGCGGTTGAACAACCCTCCGAGAGCAGTCAGAAGTGAGTGATCGTGTAGAAAATTTTCGTTATGTCGAAGAGCAGCAAGCGCGACTTGATAAATTTTTAGTGAGTCGGTTGCCGGAATTTTCACGGGCGCGCTTGCAAAGTTTGATTTCAGATGGCTTCGTGCTGGTGAATGGCCAGCCTGCGAAAAAAGCAGGGCAAATCATCGAAGCAGGTGCGGAGATTGTGGTGCGCGTTCCGCCAGCCGCACCGAGCGGTTTGATTGCTGAAGAAATTCCACTTGATATTATTTTTGAAAACGATGATTTGCTAGTGGTAAACAAACCCGCGGGGATGGTCGTTCATCCCGCGGCCGGGCATGCTTCCGGTACGTTGGTTAACGCGGCGCTAGGATATGATCCCGAAATCGGCGAGATTGGCGGCGAAGAACGACCGGGCGTGGTTCATCGCCTCGATAAAGAGACCTCGGGCCTGATTCTGCTTGCGAAGAACGACGCGGCTCATCATTGGCTGCAAGACCAGTTCCGTTTGCGGCGCGTCGAAAAGATTTATATCGCGCTTGTAGACGGTCATCCGCCAACGCCATTGGGTCGTGTGGAAGCGCCTATCGGGCGCGATCCGAGTCATCGCAAAAAGATGGCGATTCTTCCAGAAGGCAAAGGCCGCGAAGCAGTCAGTGAATATAAAACGCTCGAAAGTTTCAAGGATCATACGCTGCTCGAATTTCATCCGTTGACGGGACGCACACATCAGATCCGTTTGCATTGTGCTTTTCTTGGCTGCCCGATTGTGGGCGATAAAGTCTACGGTTTGAAGAAACAAACTATTAAGTTGGACAGGCATTTCCTCCACGCGGCTCAATTGAAAATTGTTTTGCCGGGCGAGAAGCAAGCGCGTGTCTTCAAAGCCAAATTACCAGAAGAATTACAAACAGTTCTCAATCATTTGGAGTGATTATGGACTTCATAGATTTACGTTCTGACACTGTCACAAATCCAACGCCGGAGATGCGCGAAGCGATGGCGAAAGCCAAAGTGGGCGACGATGTGTTCGGCGATGATCCGACAGTCAATCAACTGCAGGAAATGGCCGCGGAAAAAGTGGGTATGGAAGCCGGGCTTTTTGTTCCATCTGGGACGATGGGAAATCTGGTGGCGATCATGACTCACTGTGGACGCGGTGATGAAGCCATTGTGGGCGCACACTCTCACACGGTACTTTTTGAAGGCGGAGGTCTTTCCTATTTAGGCGGCGTGCATTCGCGTCAGATCCAAGAGCAGGTCGATGGCTCGCTGAAATTGGAAGATATAGAATCTGTTTTGCGTGTTGATGATGTTCATGAGCCGCCTTCGCGGTTGATTGAAATCGAGAACACGCATAACCGTTGCGGCGGTGTTTATCAATCGCCGGAGTATATTCGTGCTTTGACAGATTTCGCTCACGAACGCGGACTAGTGGTTCACATGGACGGCGCGCGAGTCTTCAATGCGGCGGCCGCGCAGAAAGTGGATGTTAAGCAATTGACATCATCAGTAGATTCGGTGACGTTTTGTTTGAGCAAGGGATTGTGCGCGCCGGTTGGTTCAGTGCTGTGCGGTTCGAAGAAATTTGTTGATCGAGCGCGGCGTATCCGTAAGCATTTGGGTGGAGGGATGCGTCAGGCTGGGATTTTGGCTGCGGCTGGGATTGTTGCGTTGGAAAAGATGACGACGCGGTTAAACGAAGATCACGCGCGGGCGAGGCATCTGGCTGAAGGGTTGAGCGAAATTCAAGGCGTCGAATTGGACGCGGGTTCTCCATCCACAAATATGATCTTTTTCAACCTGGCAGATTCGGTGAAGTTGAGCGTTGCAGAAATCGAAAA